>CBFICO010000112.1:0-7793 GCA_965661115.1 Salibacteraceae bacterium | reverse complement strand
GTATTTCATTTACTGTCTCACCAACCAGCTTTTTTCCTATCCGAATCCGCATCCTCTTTCTGGCGGTAAAACAAATAAGCGCCATACCAAAGCAGAGGAGTAGTGAGGTATTCCAAATCTGTAGGTAAATTAGGAAAAATAAAGTGTACTAGAATCAGCATATACGTGAGCACCACCCAAATTAATTTTACAATATCGAGCTTGCTTCTAAATCGTTTCTGAGCAAAATGAATGAAATACAATCCTATTACACCAACATACCCAGTAAAAGAAAGCACGCTACCAATTGTATTGGCGTATTGATAAATAAAACCACCTATTGCAGTGAGTAAAACAGAAGCTATAATGAACTTCCGTATTTTTTTTGGGTTATGGTGGCGCTTGGCCATAGGTACAAAATGCCGGCTAACTGACTAATTGCCGAACCACCTAACGCTAGTTTTGGAGCTATTTCAGATTGGGGAGAAGCTTACATTAAAACAAAGCCTACCAAACTGGCGATGGCACTCATCACCAGAATTAGAGCAGTGGTTTTGTTATTTGTTTCCAAAGACGCCGCTTTCTACTTTTTCTCCATCAAGAACCAAGTAATGTCGTCTTGCGGAAATGCAGGGTCTCTTTTGTACGAAAAGCCGTAATCTATCAGTTTTAGGTCTGGATATTTATCCATCAATTCACCTGCAAAATCGCGTTTAAACAACCTATCGTCATGCCCTCTGTACGGAATAGCAACTGGAGCGGGGTTGTAGTATTCGCACAACAAAATGTACTTGCTACTCGCCTCGTACAATTTGGTGTAAACCGTATCTAACATGTCGGGGTTAATGTGAATCAATACTCCTTTAATAAGGGATAATTCCACTTTTTCTGTAGGTTCAAAATCGAAAATAGAGCAGTGATTAATCTTATCGGCTGGAATAGTTTCTTTTAAAACCTCTGCCGCTTGATCGTTTATTTCTATAGCCGACAATTCAATATTCGGGAAAAGCAATTTAATGGCTTTTAGGTTCATGCCAATGTTTGCTCCAAATTCTAAAATGGATGTTGGCGTACCAACTCTTTGCAGCGCTTTTGAGAAAAAGTTGAGGTTTGATGCTAAGTACTCAGCACTTTTATTTCTTTCTATGTAATCAACTCCAAAGCTTCCTGCCCAGAATTTTTCTTGTTCAGTTTTAAACGTCATTTCGCTTTATCAATAGTTTAGAATGAGTGATCGCCACCCATTATTCCGCTTTCATTAAATTCAAAATACCAAGCTTTTACAAATGAGCTGTTGGCTCTAACCGTAACCCAAACTGCATTGCCTTCGGCAAAAGTTTTTATTTCTTCATCCAATTCCAATCTTACCTGACCATTGGGCTCAATGGTGTAGTTACGGGTAAGTGGCATAGGATTATCTTTCTTGTAATACTTTACTTCAACATCGGCTTTTTGTTGGTAGTTTTTTACAAAACTGGAGTTTTCAATTACTCCCATAGAGTCGCCCGAATTGAGCAATGGCAACCATTTAAACGTTCCGGGTTTTGAAATCAATTTTTCGTTGGAAACCGATGACGCAAAACAAATGTTGGTAGGCATATCGTAGGCTTTTCCTTTTTTGCCAACGTTTAAACCGTATTTCAATCGGCTTGGAATTTTGCTTTTGTTCGGACAATTTTTAATGAGCATAGCACCCTTAACATCATCCTTGTTCAGCCCTTCGGCAATCAATAAATCGTTAAAGTTTACCTCGGTAAATTCATTGTGGTTTTCATCAATTTCTAAAAAGCCTTCTATGGTGTGCAAGGTATTTCCATTACCATCAAAAAACGTAACGTCAATAGTATGCTCCGATGGCGAATAAATAGGGTAAAGCTTTAACTCGGTATACCAATCGCCGTCTAAAAACAAAGGAACAAATACACTCGAATCGTACATCAGTTCTGGATTTTCATTTGTCCAGTATGCACCGTCATCGCTTATATCCGAATTGTCGTAGTAGGTATGTGTAATGGCTAAGGCATTGCTGGTTTTTGAGAAATTACCCGCAATAAATCGAGGGAAAAATCCAGTGAGGTTGTGCTCAATTTTTATGGTTCCAATTTCATCGCCAATCCATTGGTCTATTGGCAAAAACTCTTTCAGTTTTAGAAATTTACTTTCCAGTGCATTCAGCTTACCAATGCTAACAGTTTCGGTGTTTGACTTACCGTCTTTTGAAATTACTTCAAAAGTAAAAGTGGCGTTTTCGTTTGATTCGTGTCCATTTACAAAAGCAAAAAATGGATCCATATCTTCTCCTGGAAATAAATCAAACCCACACTCTTTTACATTGTTGGTGTTGCTCTGCATATCTTCAAAATCGTTGAAAATACGTCCAGTGGTATGTACGGCAGATGAACCTTCTTCGTTGTAGTAATTTACCACAAATGCTGGGAAAGGGAATACCAAATCTTTGCTCGAGAAAATCTCTAATTCTATCGATCCTTCAAAATAATCGTTGGGGTATTCAATTTCAGAAAGGATTTCGTTTACCGCAATTTCCTTTGAGCTTGGGTCAATTATTTGGTCGGTATTTCTGTAAATGATGGTGCCCAACTGATCTCTGAGCGTAACGAGCAAACCTAACTCCTCAATGTTGTTTTTAACCATCCAATAGCCCATATACAACACGCGGGTTTTCATAGTAGCATGCTCAATCACCGGAAATATTGCGGACCCTCTAAAAACGGGTCGTCTTTTTACCGATACCTGTTCGCCAAATGATTTTATGGAAGCTAAATGATCTTTGTAGGATTTCATGTTGTTCTGAAATTGAGTGGCGCAATATACGATAAATCCTATTTTTTCTAAGGTTTAAACCAATCGAAATATGTTGATTTTAGTTAGGTTTTACAGCGTATTTTCCGGTTTTAGGCATCCGATAAACCTTTCGAAAACTTACATTTGGAATCCCAAATTTTTTAAACGCAATACAATGTCAGACGATAAGAAAGTAATCTTTAGCATGCAGGGAATCTCTAAAGTGATTCCGCCTCAAAAACAGATTCTAAAAAACATTCACCTTTCGTTTTTTTATGGAGCCAAAATTGGCATTATCGGTCTGAATGGTTCGGGTAAATCTACCCTAATGAAGATTATTGCTGGCGTTGAAAAATCGTTTCAAGGCGATATTCATTTCTCGGAAGGATATTCTGTGGGCTACCTAGAGCAAGAACCTGAAATGGACGACTCTAAAACGGTAATTGAAGTGGTAAAAGAAGGTGTGCAAGAAGTGGTGGATATCCTTAAAGAATACGAGGAAGTAAACAACGCTTTTATGGACCCTGCCGTAATGGAAGACCCTGATAAAATGGAGAAACTCATTGAAAAGCAAGGAAAACTTAACGATCTTATCGAACAGCACAATGCTTGGGAATTAGACACCAAATTAGACATTGCAATGGATGCTTTGCGCTGCCCAGATTCTGATGCCAACGTAAAGAATTTATCAGGTGGTGAACGCAGAAGAGTAGCGCTTTGTAGATTGTTGTTACAAGAGCCAGATATCCTGTTGTTAGACGAACCTACCAACCACTTAGACGCCGAATCGGTGTATTGGTTAGAGCAACATTTGCAGCAGTATAAAGGAACCGTAATTGCCATTACCCACGACCGCTATTTCTTAGATAACGTAGCCGGTTGGATTTTGGAATTGGATAGAGGTCAAGGAATTCCGTGGAAAGGAAATTACTCCTCTTGGCTAGACCAAAAAACCAAGCGCATGGCACAAGAAGAAAAAACCGAAAGCAAGCGCAGAAAAACACTCGAGCGCGAGTTAGAATGGGTGCGTATGGCACCCAAAGCTCGCCAGAGTAAATCTAAAGCGCGTATTGCCAACTACGAAAAAATGGTAAACGAAGAGGGTAAAGAAAAAATGGAAAACCTAGAAATCTTTATCCCACCTGGGCCACGTTTGGGGGCTGAAGTTATAGAAGCGGTTAACGTTTCTAAAGGTTACGACGACAGACTGCTGTACGAAAACCTCGACTTTAAATTACCACCAAATGGCATTGTGGGCATTATTGGACCTAACGGTGCGGGAAAGACCACATTGTTTAGAATGATAATGGGATTAGAGGAACCAAATTCGGGTGAGTTTAAAGTAGGGGAAACGGTAAAAGTTGCTTACGTTGACCAATCGCATGCGGACATTGACCCCAATAAAACTGTTTACGATGTTTTATCAAACGGGGCGGATTGGATAGAAATTGGAAAAAATAAAATCAATGCACGAGCCTACTGTACCAAGTTCAACTTTGGTGGAGCCGACCAGCAGAAAAAAGTAAACGTACTTTCTGGTGGAGAGCGCAACCGTTTGCATTTGGCCATGACCTTAAAAATGGAAGCTAACGTGTTACTGTTGGATGAGCCTACCAACGATATTGATGTAAACACCCTCCGTGCTTTAGAAGAAGCCTTGGAAAACTTTGCGGGTTGTGCGGTAGTTATTTCTCACGACCGTTGGTTCTTAGACCGTATTTGTACGCACATTTTGGCTTTTGAAGGCGACTCGCAAGTAAAATACTTTGAGGGCAGCTACTCAGAATACGAAGAAAACAAACGCAAGCGTTTGGGCGATGCGCAACCTACACGTTTGAAGTATAAGAAGTTGGTGAGGGGGTAGGGTATTCTCTTCACACGTCATTCCTGCGGAGGCCAGCCAGACCAGCAGGGATGCGCGCAAGAGCTCGGGTGGGGCTCAAGAATTAATTGCTCCCCCTCCAACGAAGGGTTCATAATAATCGTTGAAATCTGGAGGTAGATATTTTTGAATTTGTTTTGTAAACCAAGTTTTTCCACCTGCCCACCTTATAAATGGTTTTATCGTTTTCTTGTCTTTTATCACCTTATAATTCAAATAATTTGTCTTTTTGCATTGGCATTTACAGTGGTCCAGTTTTAGCTCATTTGGCCTGAGTGCCAGTAATTCCAGAATAATTTGTTCATGGTCTTGTGTGTAATCTATTCATTTTAAAACTTGTGTAGTTCTGGCCCAACTCTACATTTATTCTTAATCTAAAACTGCTAGAACTGTTTGTAAATGCTTTTATCTGGCTAAATGTGTTGTACAATGTTAGCATGGGCTAAAGGTCAATCATCCAATTGGTTTAAGAAATACTGGGTTAAAAGTTCTTTGGTTTGGGTATTATTTATGGTGCGGGGTTAGTACTATATTTCCGTTCTGTTCTCGATACATTCCGACCTTTTGTCGGAACACTCGAACTGACACTCGAACTGACACTAGACTAGACCAAACAAGCCAATTCTAGATTGCATGCTGTTGCAGGGATGTCAGTTCCCTGCCTACCGCAGGCAGGGAGGATTTTTATGGAGCTTGCGGAATAAAAATGTATTGATAAGTAAATGTGAAATGGGTAACCCTCACCGTCCCGCTCTTGCGGGACACCCCTCCCGCAGGAGGGAATTATCCTTCCCCATTGGAGAAGGTGTTCCGCCATATCGGGACGGAAGGGGGGGAATAAAACAATATTCTACTATTCCATTGCTCAAAAAAATTGGAAACACTACCTTCGCAAACCACTCAAAAAAAGAGCAAATAAAATATGGCAAAGGCTGGTTTAAATACACCAAAAGGCACAAGAGATTTTTTACCGCAACAAGCGGCACGCAGAAACTACATTTTCGATACCGTGCGTTCGGTTTTCGATACCTACGGTTTTGCTCCCATAGAAACCCCAGCAATGGAACTCACCGATACCCTTATGGGTAAATACGGTGAGGAGGGGGATAGATTGATTTTTAAGATTTTGGGTCGTGGAGAAAAACTCAAAAAAGCGGTGGAACAAAATAGAGTAGAGCAGTCTTCTGAAGAAGCCCTCCGCTACGACCTTACCGTGCCGTTTGCACGTTTTGTGGTGCAACACCAAAACGAATTGAGCTTTCCGTTTAAGCGCTACCAAATTCAACCGGTTTGGAGAGCGGATAGACCTCAAAAAGGCCGCTACCGCGAGTTTTACCAGTGCGATGTAGATATGATTGGTTCCAACTCCTTATTAAATGAGGTGGAGCTCACACAAATCATTGCGGACGTGTTCACCAAATTGGGTTTGCTAGAGGTTTCCATAAAAATCAACAACCGAAAAATATTGCAAGGCATTGCAGAGGTTATCGGTGAGCCAGACAAGCTAATTGACATTACCGTTGCTTTAGATAAACTCGATAAAATTGGTAGAGAAAAAGTGGAAGCAGAGCTATCCACTAAAGGGATAAGCAATGCGGCTATTGCAAAACTGGGGGTGCTGTTCGACAATGTTTCATTGGAGTCCGTTGCCAACTTTGTAGCATCTTCAGAGGTGGGCATGAAAGGAATCGAAGAACTTAAATCGGTGCTAGATTCGGCAGAGAAATTGGGCGTTTCTATTTGCGAATTTGACCCAACATTAGCCAGAGGGTTAAACTACTACACGGGAGCCATTTTTGAAGTGGTGCACCCCGATTTTCCTTCCAGCATTTGTGGTGGAGGACGATACGATGACCTTACGGGTATCTTTGGTTTAAAAGACGTTTCAGGTGTTGGGGTTTCCTTTGGTGCGGACAGGATTTACGATTTGTTGTTGGATAATAACCTATTTCCAGAACAGGTGGATTTAAGCGCTCAAGTTCTATTCGTGAATTTTGGTGATAAAGAAGCAGCACAATGTCAGTTATGGGCAAAACAGCTCAGAGCCGCTGGAGTTAGAACAGAGGTTTATCCAGACGCGGCTAAAATGAAAAAGCAAATGAAATACGCCAACGATAAATCTATCCCTTATGTGCTGTTGGTAGGCGATAGAGAAATTGAAGCACAACAACCCACCGTAAAAAATATGACGACTGGCGAGCAAAACGCCATGTCGATTGAGGAATTGATAAAGGAGTTGGGTTAGTATTGGTAAACTGATTTCGTCTCATCGTCATTCCCGCGCATGCGGGAATCACATGCTCGAAAAATATTCCGGCTTTCGCCAGAATGACGACAAGACTAATCTACTAAGAATTTGACTAATAACTAGTCACTAATAATTAAGAATATGGAAGTATATAACATATCAGGCTATCGTTTAACGATGGAAGTAATTGAAGAAATCATTGAAACCAAAGCTTACATTGAGCTAAGCGATGGAGCAAAAGAACGCATTGAGATATGCAGAGATTATCTCGATAAAAAAATTGCTGAAGCTACTGAGCCGATTTACGGCATCAACACTGGTTTTGGTTCCTTGTGCGATACTTCAATATCGAATGACGATCTGGGCGAGCTGCAAAAGAATTTAGTGATGTCACACGCCTGCGGAATGGGCTCCGAAGTGCCACAATTGATTGTAAAGTTGATGTTGTTGCTTAAAATTCAAGGGTTGAGTTACGGGCATTCGGGCGTTCAGTTAGCAACCGTTTATCGATTATTGGATTTTTACAACAACGATATTCTTCCAGTTGTTTACCAGCAAGGTTCGTTGGGAGCTTCGGGTGATTTGGCGCCTCTTGCACACTTGTCTTTACCGCTTTTAGGTTTAGGCGAAGTAAATTATCAAGGCAGAAGAATGCACGCTTCCGAGGTATTGGAAGAATTTGGCTGGGAACCCATTGAGCTTAAAAGCAAAGAAGGGTTGGCCCTGTTGAACGGTACTCAATTTATGAGTGCTTATGGGGTGTATCTTCTTCTCATGTCTCATAAAACATCTTATTTAGCCGACATTATCGCTAGTATTTCACTTGATGCATTTGATGGTAGATTAGATCCCTTTCATGATCTGGTACATGAAGCAAGACCT
>CBFICO010000111.1:0-7858 GCA_965661115.1 Salibacteraceae bacterium | reverse complement strand
CAGCAACACCCCCCATGACTGACTTCCAAGAGAAAATTGGACAAGGAATTCAAGCTGTTGTTATCGGTAAAAAAATAAAACTTGGTTCTGCTGATTGGGTCGGTCTTGGTAAAACGCACAAATCACAAATTCCAACAGTTCACGTTTCAATAGATGATGAATACTTGGGTTATTTCACTATCCAAAAATCAAAACGGAACGGAACAGAAGAGCTATTAGCGACACTTAAAAAGCAAGGTATTGATATTTATTTAGTATCGGGCGATAATTCTGCTGATCAAAATAATTGGGAAAACACTTTTGGAGACCATACAAAAGTGCTGTTTAATCAGAGTCCACAAGACAAGTTGGATTACCTAGCAAAGCTGAACAAAGAAGGTAAAAACACGCTAATGATTGGCGATGGACTAAACGATGCAGGTGCTTTGAAAGAAGCCAGTGTTGGTGTGTCTATATCGGAAGATGTATACGCTTTTTCACCTGCTTGCGATGCTATTTTGGATGCTAGCCAATTTCAATTTTTGTGGCAATTTATGGTGTTTGCAAAAAACAGCATGAAAGTGGTAAAACGCAGTTTTGTCGTTTCCTTTTTGTCCAACATTGTAGGATTGAGTTTTGCCGTTCAAGGGCTTTTAACTCCAATTGTAGCGGCAGTACTTATGCCGCTAAGCAGCATAACCATTGTGGTTTTTGTTACGATTGGGATTAATGCAATTAGGTTGAAAGAGAAATAACTCTCTTATGTCTTTAGCGTCATTCCCGAGAGGAGGAACGACGAGTCGGGAATCTCAACACTAACCTTCTAAATGCCTGCCTGGAAATGACCACAAAAAACCTGAGATTCCCGCCTACGCGGGAATGACGGACCATAATAAAAAGTGCAAGGTTACCTCACTCCACAACCTGCCAACATAGAACTTGTTCGCCAATGCGGATTAGATAAACCCCTGGTTTTTTATCAATTAATTCAACAGAAAAACCTTTGAATGTTGGCTGAATTTGAACGGATATTTCAGTTCCTGTAATATCAAATATGCTAATGTCTTTGGCCGATATGTTTTGAGTAGCAGATAAAGTTACTCTACCCCTATTTGGATTTGGATAAAGTTGAATCTTTTCTCGACTTGTCTCCATCATTCCCATTGGCAGAGCTCCGTTCTGACGATAAAAAGCACTATCGGCATTTGTCTGTAAGTCTGCCAAGCTGTTTGCTCCGTGAATGGCAAATGAAACCTTTAGAGTATCTCCTTTAAGAATAGTATGAGGCCCGGTACTGAGTTGCTGCATAACATCACCACCATTACCATTTTCACCAGCTTTTTCTCTGTAATTAGACAGAGCTGTAAACTTTTCCGCTTTACTGTAAACATCATTGTCAGTAATATCAATTCCACCTTCTCCACCAAAAACATGATCGATTGAATAGCATCTCCAATCGTTATACTCGCTTAATAATTGTACACCGGCGTACGGTGCAGAAGAACCTGGAGCATAGGTATAAGCCAAATAACGTTGCCCATCGTAATCGGCTTTATTTGCTTCGGAATTATCAATATCCCAGTCGGTAAAAAGCCCTGCATAAATATTATCCAATTGCTTACCGTTTTTACTTGAAATAGCGTAATCTATAATCACATAATCGTCGTGATTTGTATTGGTCCAAGCTCTTGTTGAAACATCTACATAAACACCAATGGGTGCTTTTGAATCGGCATCGTCAAACTGTCCAGTAAACCCAAAATCAGACGTTCTAGGTTCTATTTCAATCAACCCTTGAGTAGCTCTAAAATCCGTTTGTTCAACATCTCTTACTCCTCTTATTCTATCCACCACTGTTGAGTTTCCAGCCGTGCCTTGACCTATGATTAACCCGCCCTCGTAGAGTAATTGTGCCGAATTATTGTACTTAACGCCTAAACCAAGTTTTTGTGGATACTCGTAAAACCCAAAAGTTCCTCTGCTGCCAATGGTAGTGTGCAGTTTGTTTACAGTTATATCTCGGTAGGTTGGATTAACGACTATACCAATTCCATAGGTTGTGGTATCTGAATTGGTTTGTAGTTCAACTTCAAAATCGAGCACCTCATTTTGAGGAATTGAAGCATCTAATCTTAATCTAAACGGGTTCAAGGTGTTGTTTTTTCGTTCATTCTTATTCATTGCGCCAACATTCCAAACCGAATCTAAAACAGTGGCATATTTTGATAAATCTCTCAGAACAGCTCTAACATTGGTGGCACTAGCCAAATAGTTCGATATCCAAGTTGTTAATTCAACGGTATCGGCTTGCTCAATTGCCCCACCTTTAACATCAAAAACTACGTGACTATCTAATTCTACGAAGCTTCCACTATAGGTTAAAGCCTTAAACACATTTAAGCGGCCAACTCCAAGCTTGTTCTTATAGAAATCGTTTTTCCCATTTTCATACAACGGATCGGAACCGGCTTTTAAAGTCTGCATTAAATCTTCTGGTGAAAGGCTGCTTTTATGACTAGCAATTAAAGCTGCAGCGCCTGAAGTGAGTGCTGTACTGTATGAGGTTCCTGAGTTTCTGATAAATCCCGTTGCAGCTTTTGTGGTAACCACGTTTAGTCCTGGAGCAGAAAGATCAGCATAATAGCCAATGTTTGAATTTGACACCCTGTTATCGTTTAAATCGGTATTGCTAACCGCCAGCACATTTTTGTACATCGCAGGGTAATTCTGGTCTTCTTTCCCTTGGTTACCCACAGCAGCAACTACAAGCGCTCCTTTTTGAGTGGCATAATTTACCATATCTTCCCCAAACTTTGAATAAGACTTTATGTTCCATGAACAATTAATCACTTTACAGCCCTTATCGGCAGCATATTTAATCCCTTCATAGCCATATACCACTTGCGAGCCATCGGTAACCTTAACCGCCAACATTTTACAATTAAACGCCACACCTGCCAACCCAGATCCATTATCGGTATTCGGTGCTATAAGACCCGCCATTTGCACGCCATGATCCACCCCACCTGAAAATTGTGAGTTACCAGAATTTGATTTAAAATCCCAGCCCCAGTAGTTATCAATGTATCCGTCATTATCGTCGTCTCTTCCGTTTATTGGATCTGAAGTATTCTCAAAAAACTTCCCATTCAGATCTGGATGAGAGGTATCCATACCGGCGTCAACAATTGCAACTAAAACACTTGAATTTCCTTTACTAATATCCCATGATTTATCAGCTTCAATTAGTTTTAAAGCATTCTGGTTGGCGAATCCTGGGTCGTTTGGAGTGTAGGCCAGCTCACCAAAATAGCGCGGTTCAACATACTCGAACAAGCCCGTTTGCATCATTGCATTTATGACTTTATTAGAAGAAAAAGATTGCTCGGTTTTGAAGTTGTACAATCGATTTATAACAACATCAAATTCATCTTGTAATTCAACGTGTTTTACTGGAAAAGTGTGGGTAATTTCAGCTATACCCCAATCTCTCAGCCGTTGTTTTGAAAGGCTTTGAGGATTTAAACCTTCTTCAAACTTTACAATTAATTGATGTGGTACTACATTATCTGTAATCTGTGCCGAAAGAAAAAGAGAAGAAACTAATGCAAGAAATAGAAAACTAGTTCTTGATAAACCTGAGGTGTTTTGCCCCTGATGGCGTATAGATTTCCAAAAGGTACACACCTCCTGACAAAGTACTCGTATTGATTTCCAATTCACCATTATAAGCTCCATCAAAATTGACGTCTGACAACAAAACAGGTTTGCCACTAATGTCTCTACAGGTCAAATCTAATATCTCTGTAGAAGTTGCATTCCATATTAGCGTTAATTAATTGGTAACTGGAATTGGATAAGCCTTAAACGGCAAGTGATTACTTTCTGAAATACCATCAATACAAACTACTTGCTTCAATACAAGGGTATCGTATCGTAAACAATTGTTTGAATCTTTACCCGCCAAATAATATTCTCCTCCGGAAGAAACTTGAATAGAATCGGATAGTTCTTGTGTGCTCCATAGGTATGATTTTGCACCACTTGCAGATAAAACCATTATATCGCCTTCGCAAAGTGTGTCGGATATTGAGCTGATAGCCACTTTTGGACTTTCGTAATGCTGAGTCACAATAGAGTCGTAACCAAGGCAATTGCTACTATCTTTTCCTGTAAGGTAATAAGTGCGCGCTCGGCTAACTTTAATTGAATCATCGTTTTTCTTTGTACTCCACATGTACGTTTTTGCTCCATTTCCTTTTAGCATAACAGAATCTCCTTCACAAAAAATATTGGAAGTAGCGCTTATGGACACAACAGGGTAGTCCAGCTTTTCGGTTACTACATTATCGATTTTGGCAGAACAGCCCGATTTATTGGTAATTATTACTGATAAAGTGTCAGCATCGTGGATATAACGGCTCGAAGAAGTAACACTATCTGACCATACATAACTTTCATAACCAATAGCAACAGAGAGTTGAATGGAATCACCATCGCAGAATTGAAACCCGTCTTTTGTGGTAATGCTATCCATAAAATTCCCGCTGGTTAATGTTTTTAGGCATCTACCTTTCCATACCCAAATTGAAGGTTAGGTAACGTGCCTGTATGCACATCAGAAAAAGTGTTTTTGATTACGGCGTCCTTAATTTCTTTGCAGGTAGCTTTAGGGCATTTTTCAAGATACATAGCTGCAATTCCAGCCACTGCCGGAGAAGCCATAGAAGTACCTCCATTGGCAAAATGGTAACCTCCTTTTGCTAGTCTGTACATTACATGGGGTATTGTTTTCAGTGCATTTAAATCTTGAAATCTTCCTGCTGAAACGGTTAAGTTTCCAGGTGCAGCAACATCTGGTTTCATGATGTTTGATCTTGTAGGACCAATACTACTAGTAGTACCTAAACCTCCCACAGGAAAATCAACGGTAATGCGCATGCTATCGAATTGATTAAGATACCCATAACGGTTATTGTAATTTCCAACACTGATTACGCTAGGCGAACAATTCCAGCTACTTACAACACTCTGCAGAGAATCGGGATAAGTATATTTTGACATGAGAGGGTAGTTGCCGACAGTTGGTAAATTAGATCGCATTATATCATTCAGACCAAAAGCAGCCGAGTTCCAGATATCGTGTTTTCCTGTTCCTACGCTTACCAAACCATACAACATGTTTGGCAAAGGATTCACCATTAATATTTGAAACATTATTCTACCTTCAATTTCTTCTGCGAACGTAAAAATCAAAGATGTTCCACCATTAACAAAGCGGACAATAGTTGTGTCTAATAAATTAGAAACTGAGTCAACAAAATGAAGAAAATCTGCATAAGTACTAGGATCTGTGTATCCAAATCCAAGTTGAATATCTTTCAAATCATTAGTATCTCCCCAACCTTCAATAAAAACTGCATTTCCAAAACTTGAATTTTTATTTTGCTTAAAATATTTAATACTCGTGTCGTTGGTAATATCAGTCCTTAAGTGAAATGGTGCAAGATTTCCGGCGTTGCCAGCCGCGCAAACTACAAATCTTCCTGGTTTAGCAGCTACAAGGCTATCGATTAACTGCGCCGCTAAGTCTTTGCCATCATGCCCTCCTAAATAAGTACCTAAGCTTAAATTTACAACGCAAGGTTTACCTAACTTTTCTGCCTCCTCAAATATCCATTGTACTCCTTCAGCTACGGTTAATGTCCAATTGGCAAGCCTAAAATCGGTTGCAACAAATAGCATATCGGCCTGAGGTGCATGACCCGAATAATCTGCAACGGAGTCTGGAACAGATAAACCATTTCCAACGCCTAGACCAGTAACTTGAGTACCGTGACCAGCAGGGTCAATGTGCGTGCAACTTCCGTTATTTATCATGGTAGAACTGTAAACCTCTCCATACCCAAAATGAGGTCTTAAGGTGGTATCATTATTAACTGCCTGATCCCATAATTTTAGGATACGCGTAGAGCCATCCTTATTTTTAAAATCTGGTTGAGTAAAATCGATTCCTGTATCGATAAACCCCATAATAATGCCTTCGCCGGTATATCCTGGCTGGTGATCTACTTTTCCTTGGTGAACAAGATGCGTTTTTGTATTGATTTTTGAAATATCACCCAAGGTTACTCCCGTGCCACCTTTAATCCGAATGGACTCGCACCAAGGCTCGTCTGATATTTCTTTAAGCTTGTTTGCCGATAATTCTATTTTAGACCAACCGCGAAATATTGAGAAATACCTTCCGTTATTCTTAACCAAAAATTGATTCAAATAATCTGGTTGAGCTTTTACAAAACAACGCACAGTTTCATTTTGGTACAATCCGAGTCTTAGGTTGGTATTCCCAAACTCTTGCGCTGCGCCTTCAAATCCAAAAAGGGTTGAAATTGCAAAAACGATCATTAACCAAATTCTCATGTCACATCAATAACATCCTTGTAGTGAGGCAACTTACGAATAAAATAGTATTGCTCTGCATTATGGTTAACCGTGCAATGTATGTGCTGTATTCCGTTCGTAACTGTCATTAAAGGAACGTTTAATATTTTGTTATAACGAGAAATTTGATCAAAGGTTTCTTGTGAAAGAGAAATTGTTGGACGTTTACATTCTACTAATAGAATTTTAGTCCCTTTCTGATTATAACAAAGAATATCACTTCGCATGTGAAGTTTATTATAGCTTAGTCCTGCCTCCAATTGCATTAATGATTTTGGATAACCTAATTCTTGGTTTAAATAGGCTACAAAATTCTGCCTCACCCACTCTTCTGGAGTCAATACGATATCCTTTTTGCGAATATCATCCCATATTAAATATTGATCTCCGTGCTTTTTTGTTCTGAAATTGTATGTGGGTAAATTGAGCTTTTGCACCATACAAAGAAAGCGATTCAAAAGGCATTCATTGCACCAAAAGCATAATTTAGTCGGCTCAAAAAATTGTAGGTGGCAACTATCGATTATCAGCAAATACTAAAGTCAATAAAAAACAAGGATGTAAAACCGTTTTACTTCTTATCAGGTGATGAGCCCTATTTTATTGACCTTATTTCCGACTACATTGAGGATACGGTCTTAGATGAGGCTGAAAAAGCATTTAATCAAACGATTATTTACGGTAAGGATGTAAAATGGGATGAATTGTCCGAAAGCCTAAAGCGTTTTCCTATGATGGCGGAAAAGCAGGTTATTATTTTAAAGGAAGCCCAAAACATTCAGAAACTTCCAGAAAAGCTCCTAACCTACTTAGATAATGTTGTCGATACCACGGTGTTTGTGGTTTGCTTTAAATACAAAAAAACCACTTCAAAAAAGTTCATTAAAAAGGCACAGGAAAAAGGTGTTTATTACGAAAGCAAAAAACTTTACGACAACCAAATCCCTGAATGGATTCATAATTTTTTAGCCCGAAAAGGGTTCAAGATTACCCAGAAAGCTAGTCTTCTACTCATCGAATATTTAGGGAGCAATTTAGGTGCAGTGGCAAACGAACTCCATAAACTAACCATTGCATTAGAAAAAGGAACTGAAATAAATACCACCCACATAGAAGAGAATGTGGGCATTAGTAAAGATTACAACATTTTCGAGTTTCAAGACGCGCTGGTTTCAAAAGATGCTCTAAAAGCAAATCGAATTGTAAATTACTACGCAGACAACCCTAAAAATCATCCTTTGGTGCTTATCATAATTAATCTTTATGGATTTTACGCAAGGTTGATGAGTTATCATTACATGCCCCACAAATCGCCAGATGAAGCAATGAAAAAAATTGGAATGAACTTTTATGCAGCTAAGAACTTAGTTAGAGCGGCTCAGAGTATTGGTCCAGGACGTTGTTACAAGGCACTAAAACTGCTAAGAGAGTACGA
>CBFICO010000110.1:0-7932 GCA_965661115.1 Salibacteraceae bacterium | reverse complement strand
AGTGATTCAGGTCGAATGAGAATCACTAAAAAAGAAACCGACCGAGCGTTATTCAAAGTTCCTTCGTTAAGAAACATTGAACTTACCGCACCATACATGCACGATGGTTCAATTTATAGTTTGGAGGAAGTAATAAATCATTATTCAGAAGGTGTAATGGAGCACAAAAACAATAAAAAGGTGAATAATTTAAACCTAGATAAAAGTGAAAAAGCATCGCTACTTGCATTTTTAAAAACTCTTACAGATACTAGTTTAATAAAACATTAAAAGATGAAAAATAAACACATAAAAACAAGCGTAATAATTCTATTCGTTTTCGCGGTGATTGCTGCATGTAAAAAAGATAATCCCGAAATAAATACTCCAACTATTCCGGAAGCGCCCGATACTTCCAAAACCAATGTAGAATTAGATTTAGAACCGTATAATCTGAATTATGGGAACTTTCCTCCTCCATTAATTCCAGATGATAACAAATTGACGAAGCAAAAAGTACAACTGGGAAGAATGTTATTTTACGAAAAAAAACTATCTAATGATCTAACAATGTCCTGCGCTTCATGCCACATTCAAAAAGATGCTTTTAACGATGTACGTAGATTTAGCATCGGAACTGCTGGCAACCCTGGCACCAGGCAAGCAATGGCCATTTTTAATATGGGTTGGCATAGAAGGGGGTTCTTCTGGGACGGCAGAGCTCCACAGTTAAGAGACCAAGCACTATTACCCATACAAGATCCTCTTGAAATGAATGAAAAACTTGAAAATGTAATTGCTAAGCTTTCTGATGAAAAAACCTACCAAGATCAATTTATGAGGGCCTTTGGAGCTACTGAAATCACAGAGGAAAAAATCGGTTTAGCCATGGAGCAATTTATGTTAACCATATTATCGATGGATTCAAAATATGATCAAGTAAAGGCAGGTAAAGCAACTTTCACTTCTGCAGAACAGAAAGGACACGATTTATTCTTTAAAGAATACAATGAATTTTTACCAAACGAATCTGGTGCTGATTGCGCCCACTGCCATGGAGGGGTTAATTTTGATAATAGTCGTTTTATGAATAATGGCTTGGATACCGACGCAGAATTTGTTGATTTAGGCTATGCAAAAGTTACTAATGACCCAAGCGATAATGCGAAATTTAAAGTACCATCTCTCAGAAATATAGAATTAACCCCGCCTTACATGCACGACGGAAGGTTTAATACTTTAGAAGAGGTTGTGGAACATTATAATTCTCAAATAGATTCGTCCAGCACATTAGATAGAGCACTGCTTGCAACAAGAAATACAGGGTTGCGATTAACCGATGATGATAAGAAAAGCTTAGTTGCCTTCCTTAAAACATTAACGGATCCGACTTTGGCGACTAACCCTGAATACTCAGACCCATTTGAAGAATAAAGAACACAAAGACTTATGATATAAAAAAGGCTCCAAATTGGAGCCTTTTTTGTTTCTATTAAAAGTTGAGTTAATCAGCCCTTTCCGCCAAATCCAATATAAATGCATATTCCTGTGCTACTTCTTTAAGACTTTCGAACCGACCACTAGCGCCACTGTGCCCGAAGTCCATTTCGGTTTGGAGGAGCAACACATTATCATCTGTTTTTAGTTCACGTAATTTAGCTACCCATTTTGCTGGCTCCCAATACTGAACCTGAGAATCGTGTAAACCCGTAGTTACCAACATATTTGGGTAATCCTTCGCCTCAACATTATCGTAAGGAGAATAACTTTTGATGTAATCGTAGTATTCTTTTTCTTTTGGATTTCCCCATTCGTCGAACTCACCTGTGGTGAGCGGAATTGATTCGTCTAGCATGGTGGTAACCACATCTACAAACGGAACTTGAGCTACTACTCCTTTCCATAGTTGAGGTTCCATATTAGCTATTGCACCCATCAACAAACCACCGGCACTGCCGCCCATCGCAAAAAGCTGATCGGGCTTAGTGTATCTGTTTTGAGTCATCCATTTACCACAATCAATAAAATCGTAAAAGGTGTTTTTCTTTTTGAGCAGTTTTCCGTCTTCATACCAAGGCCTTCCAAGAGTTTCTGAACCTCGGATGTGAGCAATTGCATAAACAAAACCTCTATCCAACAAACTAAGCCTTGCGGACGAAAAATATGGATCAATACTATGCCCGTAACTTCCGTAGGCATAAAGCAAAGCAGGAGCAGATCCGTCAATTTTTGTATCCTTATGGTAAACAATGGACATAGGCACTTTTACCCCATCTCTAACAGGAACCATCATCCGCTCTGAACGATAGTTCTTTTTATCAAAATCGCCCAATACTTCTTGCTCCTTTAGCAACTCGAAGGTTTTGGTTTCCATATTATAATCGTACACAGTTCCGGGGGTAGTCATTGAACTATACTGAATGCGCAGTTCTTTTGAATCAAATTCGTGATTACTCGTGACGTATGCCGCATAGGCATCTTCACCAAAGTTCACGTAGTGTTCCGTATTTTCTTTTTGATTAATAACCCTAATGTTTACGATACCCGCGATGCGTTCTTCAAGGACTAAAAAATCGTTGAACATCTCAATGTCTTCCAGCAGAATACCAGGACGCGCAGGAATCACTTCTTCCCAGTTTTCTTTTCCTGTTTGCGCAAGTCCAGTTTTCATTAATCGGAAGTTCTTTGCATTCCAATTCGTATGCACATAAAAATGGTCACCAATGTGCCCAATTCCGTATTCTAGGTCTTCTTCTCGTTCATGAAAAACTTTGAATTCGCTATGCGGTTTATCCGCTTCAATAAAGCGATACTCAGAAGAAAGCGTACTTGATGAACCAATAAAAATGTATTTATCCGACTTTGATTTGTAGACAAAGCAGTTAAAGGTTTCATCGGTTTCTTCATACACTAATTCAGCCGATTTAGGATCGGTTCCAAACTCGTATTTCCAAATTTGATAAGCGCGCAACGTTTCATCCTTTTTGGTAAAAAACAAAGTTTTATTATCAGAAGCCCAAACAGAAGAACCGGTAGTATTTTCAATTGAAAAAGGAAAGAGCTCTCCCGTTTCCATATTCTTGAATTTGATATGATAAATCCTTCTACTAACGGTATCTTCTCCATAAGCCAAAATCTTTTTATTTGGAGATAACGAAAGCCCTGTAACGTTGTAATATTCGTATCCTTTTGCCATTGGATTTACATCCATAATTACATCCTCTTCTGCCTCTAAAGAACCTTCTTTTCTACAATAAATTGGATATTCCTTACCCTCTTCGTATCGCACATAATAGAACCAACCGTCCTTTTTGTAAGGTACGCTCATATCGGTTTCTTTAATGCGCCCTTTCATTTCTTCAAACAAGGTAGACCTGAACGCTTTTAGAGGCTCCATCACTTTTTCGGTGTAGACATTTTCTTTCTCCAAATAGCTTATCACCTCGGGATTTTCCCGTTCATTTAACCAGAAATAATTGTCAATTCTTGTATCACCGTGAATGTTTAATTTCTTTTCGATTTGATTTGCTTTAGGCGCTTCAATGCCCTTAATAATTTTCATAGAATTTTGTGTTTGAGTGTTGTTTGGAGCACAAGCTTGACAGAGCGCGCCAAGAAAAATTGCTCCTATAATTTTTTGTTGATTAGCCATTTGTATATGGGTAAATTAAAACCACCTTTTGCGTCGGAAAAAGATGACCATTCCAATTAATACAACCACCATTACGCCGAGTAAAGCGAAATAGCTGTACTTCCAACTTAGTTCTGGCATATACTCGAAGTTCATTCCATATATACCAGCCAAAAAAGTAAATGGGATAAAAAAACTGGAAATTACGGTAAGTACTTTCATTACCTCATTCATTCGGTTGTTGAGATTAGTAAGGTGAATGTTCGTTAATCCTTCCAGCACTTGTCGGTGCGATTCAGACTCTTCCAAAATTGAAATTATTTGGTCTTTAATTCCACCAATAAAACGCACGGTATCGGCGAGCAAAATCTCAGAATCTCCATTGTGTAATGAGGTAACCACGTCTCTAAGTGGAGACAAGTTTCGCTTTACTTTAATAATTTCTGACTTAAGGTGCTCAATCTCCAAAAGCGCGTCTTCTTGTTTATCCTTAATTACGCTAGCACTTATTGATTCAATTTTTTCATCCAATAAATCAATTGCTTTTATGTAATTGTCTACAATAGCGTCCAACATCAGGTAAAGCAGATAACCACTTCTTTTAGTTCTAACAATTCCCTTGTTGCTGCGCAATCGCTCTCGAACTTCATCAAATAAATCGGCGTCTTTTTCCTGAAAAGTAAGTAAGAACCCGCGTCCTAAAACAAAACTGATTTGCTCAGTCTCGATATCAGCATTTTCGTTTACCCATAAGGTTTTCAGCGATAGGTAGAGGTACTGATCAAACTCTTCCATTTTTGGTCTTTGTTCCAGGTCGATTATCTTATCAAGCGTAAGCGTTTCTAAATGGAAATGCTTTCCAATTTTTTCGATTAACCCCAAATCATTTACACTGTGTAGGTTAATCCAGTGTACGCTTTTGGGTAAATTGTACTCGGCGAGCTTATTGGCACTAAACTGCTCGTCTTCAGTAAATTCTGAAGTATTGTACGTTATAATTTGAGCCTCAACCGACCCTTCAAATCTGAAGTTTTTGTCTTGCGCTAAAAAGGGGGATAGTTTACTTCTTTTAGCCCTGTTTCTCTTTCGTGCCATTAATGTCGTTTTTGTAAACTATGGTTCGATAAGGGAAAGGGATTTCAATTCCTTCTGCATCAAATCGTTTTTTTACAGATTCTAATAAATCCCAGTGTGCTTGCATCGCCTCCATAGGACCGGTTGACCAGAAATACGCTCTGAGCGTTACAGCAAAATCACCGTGAGCTACCATTTTTATCACTAAAAGAGGCACGCCATCATTCTTTTCTTTTTCTGTACGATTATCCACAAAAGCTGAGTGAGTCGTAGCTTCTTCAAAAATGATTTTTTTGGCCAGATCTACGTCGCTATCGTATGAAATACCAAACTCTACAAAACGGCACATTATTTCTTCTTTGATGGTGCTGTTAACAATGGTCTCATTACTCATAACCGCATTGGGTATAATAATTCTACGGT
Organism: Salibacteraceae bacterium; assembly: GCA_965661115.1. Classification (GTDB taxonomy): domain Bacteria; phylum Bacteroidota; class Bacteroidia; order Flavobacteriales_G; family Salibacteraceae; genus UBA6770. Next base: position 2,825 of record CBFICO010000110.1, on the reverse strand, counting down.
TCTCAAAACTTTTAATTACCGTATGGCGTAGCGTAATATCTTCAACCGTTCCACTATTTCCGTTAACGTGAATTATATCTCCCACCCTAAACGGTCGAAAAATCACCAAGAACACTCCACCAATAATATTGGATAATGCTTGCTGAGAGGCAAATGCAATTGCCGCTGCTGCAATACCAGCTCCCGCAAAAATGGTAGCACCTAGGGACCTTAACGAGGGAATTGCATAAAATGTAAACGCTAGCGCAGCCGTAATAATTATAGCTGTACTGGCATTTTTGGCAAAGTTGTATCTAGTTGGGTCAATGTTCAGCGAATCGCTTCGATTTGCGATAAACCTAGTTAAGAATTTACGCACTAGATAAGCCAAAACAAAAGCCCCTCCAAGAGCAATTGCCACCGCAACTAAGTGATTTTCGTTAGCTATTCTAACTATATCTTCTTTTGTCATTTTAAATCTTTCCTTGGCTCACCATTTTAGCGTAAGCCTTTGCAAAATAGGTAATTATAACGTCTGCACCTGCTCTACGAATAGACATTAGCATCTCTGGCATTGCTTTGTCAAAATCTAACCATCCATTCTGACAAGCAGCCGTAAGCATGCTGCATTCGCCGCTTACATTATAAGCTGCAATTGGAATATCGTAATTTTCTTTTAATACATGAATGATATCTAGATACGGCAGCGCGGGCTTCACCATCATCATATCGGCACCTTCAGAAAAATCTAAATCTGCCTCCAACAAAGCTTCTTGTTTATTTGCCGGATCCATTTGATAGGTTTTCTTATCGCCTTTTTTCGGAGCAGAATCCAAAGCATCTCTAAACGGGCCATAAAAAGCCGAGGCATATTTTGCGGTGTAACTCAAAATGCTCACGTCTTCAAACCCTGCCTCATCCAATGCTTCACGGATATAACCTACTCTACCATCCATCATATCGCTTGGCCCAATTACATCTGCACCTGCTCTTGCTTGAGCAACTGCCATATCGGCCAAAATTGGTAGGGTTTCATCATTCAGAATTGTATCTCCTTTAACTAAGCCATCATGACCATCAGAAGAGTAAGGATCCATGGCAACATCAGTTATAAGCTGAGCTTTATCGTCAAAAGTATCTTTGAGATGCGTAAACGCCTTCAAATAGAAATTATCTGAACTGGTGCTGTAAGTTGCCGTTTTATCTTTAAAAGATTCATCAACTGCAGGAAACAAAATGAATGAACCGATTCCCAATTCGATACATTCGGCTATTTCTTTTTCGGCTTCATCTATTGACATACGAAAGTTCCCGGGCATACTTTTCACCTCGTCCTTAATTCCGCTCCCGTCAACCAAAAAAATAGGTTGTACTAAGTTAGCAACACTTAAATGTGTCTCTTTTAAAAATCCTCTGGAATTAGCGGTAGCTCTGTTTCTTCGGGGTCTTCTATTCATGATTCTTTTCTATTTAGGACAAATGTACAATAGCATGCTAGTCTCTCTATTCAATGTAAAAATAGAATTAAAAGGTTTGTGAAATAACTACCTTCGTCCACTATGTATTCCTTTTCAAAAGTTTGTGTGTTTTGTGCTTCATCGGCGGGTAAAAATCCAGTTTATACTGAATGTGCAAAGGAACTTGGAGTCCTTTTAGCGAAGAATCAAAAGACTTTAATTTACGGTGGTGGTAAAGTTGGTTTAATGGGTGCCGCAGCAGATTCCGCATTAGAAAATGGCGGAAAAGTAATTGGCATCATTCCGGATTTTATGATGGAAAAAGAAATTGGCCATACCGGCGTTTCAGAATTGGTGGTTGTGGAGTCTATGCACGAGCGAAAACTTGAAATGCACGAACGCTCCGATGCGGTAATTACTTTACCCGGTGGTTTTGGAACTTTTGAAGAGTTATTTGAGATTCTTACGTGGATTCAGTTAGGGCTATACCAAAAGCCAGTTGGAATTTTAAACGTAAATGGCTATTACGATTTCTTAGAAAAGCAATTAGACCTTATGGTAATTGAGGGTTTATTAAAAGCAGAACACAGAAAGGGGCTAATCTTCGCTAAAACTCTACCCGAATTGATGGATAAAATGGAAAACTACACCCCAATTAAAGCTGTTTTCTCAATCGACAAAGAGGACACGTAAACCCAATTAACTTATTTCAGCATATTGCTGATACTTATCTAAAAAGCTTGGCTTTCAAAAATTACTTTTGTGGAAAGCTCAAAACATGAATACACTCTCCTACATTATTTGGGACTTAGATCCTGAAATAATTAGCTCACCCATTTCAATTCGATACTACGGATTACTATTTGCATCTGCTTTTATTGTTGGTTATTACATTCTGCAAAAAATGCTCGAAAAAGCAGATGCACCAAAAGATTGGCTAGATAGCGTTCTAATGCATACCATAATTGGAACAGTAGCCGGAGCTAGAATCGGGCACTGTTTGTTTTACGATTGGGCATATTTTAAAGATCATATTCTAGAAATATTTCTGCCCGTTTCTTTTGAACCCGAATTCCATTTTACTGGTTTCCAAGGCTTAGCAAGTCATGGAGCTGCTATAGGAATTATACTAGCGTTGTACATCTGGTCTAGAAAAGTGAGCAAAAAAAATATTCTATGGATTCTAGACCGGGTAGTGGTAACCGTTGCTTCAGGAGCGTTTTTTATTCGCATGGGGAATCTAATGAATTCAGAAATTATTGGAGAACCCACTGCAGTTCCTTGGGCTTTCATCTTTAAAAATATCGATGAAGTTCCAAGACACCCGACTCAGCTTTATGAAGGGCTGGCCTACTTAATCATATTTGGCATTCTGTCCTTTTTGTTTTG
>CBFICO010000109.1:0-8006 GCA_965661115.1 Salibacteraceae bacterium | reverse complement strand
GCTGCCAACTACAAACACGTTTTACTAACTGATGCCGACTGTAGGCCAACTTCAAAAAATTGGATATCAAAAATGGTTGCTCCATTTGCAGAGGGTAAAATGCTAGTTATTGGATATGGTGGATATGATAAAACTAGTGGTTTCTTAAACAAAATTATTCGAGCGGAAACAACACTAATTGCGCAGCAGTATTTCGGTCTTGGTAAACTTGGTATGCCTTATATGGGTGTTGGTAGAAACCTTGCCTACAACACCGACCTGTTTTTCAAAAATAAGGGCTTCAAAAATCATCAAAACCTAAATAGTGGAGATGACGACTTGTTGATCAGCGAAACTGCCACTTCAAAAAACACAGCATTTGTTTTTGAAGACACATCATACACATTGTCTAAACCAAAAAAAAGCTGGAAAGATTATCTGGAACAAAAAAGAAGACATCTTACCACCTCGGTAAAATATAAACCTGCAGTAAAGTTTGTCTTGGAATTAATATCGTTAATTAACTACTCTTTTTACGGGATAATAATATCGTATTTAACACTTAACCTATTGCCCCTTTGGGTTTTAGGTTCAATTACGCTAATATTATTAAGTCAAATGGCTGTTAGTTACGCTTTTCTGAAGAAGAACAAATCCTTGGATTTATTGCCTTTGCTCTTTATTTGTGATATTTTTATTCTAATATTTTATCCAGTTGCATTGCTTTACAATTACTTGCACAGTGGGAGTTTATGGAAGAATTACTAAATACTAACTTATCTGACAAGGCAAAATACGATTACGCCCTTGAACTGCGTGCAATTGATCAAAAAGATGAACGTGCTTACACCGAGATCATGGCGCGCTGCCGCGAGCCCATTTACTATATGCTGTTGAAAATGGTGAAAAGCGAAATTGAAGCCGAAGACCTTGCCATTGAAGTATTTGGTAAAACGTTTAAAAAACTGGAACAATACACTCCAAATTATGCGTCTAGTGCTTGGTTATACAAAATTGCAACGAATAACTGTACAGATTTTATCCGCAAAAAACGCATGCAAACCCTCTCTTTGGACGCTCAGGAAGAAGGAGAAGAAAACAGTCGGAAATTTGAACCGGTAGCATACACTTTAACCTCAGAGGAAAAAGCGATTAAGGGTCAAAAAATAATTGTAATGCATAAGTTGGTTGATCAACTTAAACCACGTTACAGATCACTGATTGAGTTGCGCTACTTTAAAGAGTACTCTTATAAAGAAATATCTGAAGAATTAAATTTACCCCTTGGCACCGTTAAGGCTCAATTGTTCAGAGCAATGGAATTATTATTTGAAATCCTTAAGGGTAGTAAACACAACATCTAATTAAATGTCTGTGGATGTAATAAAATCACATTTTCCTAACCTTTCCGAAAAACAACTAGAACAGTTTAGCTTGTTGCCGGCATTGTATTCTGAATGGAATTCGAAAATCAATGTAATATCCAGAAAAGATATTGAAGGCATTTTAGAAAAACACATTTTACACAGCTTATCTATCGGCTTGTTCTACGATTTAAACAACGGTCAAAATATTATAGATATTGGAACAGGCGGTGGTTTTCCGGGCATTCCGCTAGCGATTTTAAATCCTAATTCAAATTTCACATTAATTGATTCTATTGGAAAAAAAATAAAGGTAGTAAACGGCGTTGCAAATGCAATTGGACTAAAAAATTGCATCGGGTTACACGAAAACGCAAAAAATCACAGTAAACATTACGATATAATTGTATCAAGAGCTGTAACGGCTTTTGATGGTTTTCTGAGCTATAGTTTGCCACTCCTAAAGCAAAATAAACAGTCGCAAATTCTGTATTTAAAAGGAGGGGATTTAACCGAAGAACTAAAAAATGTTTGGGATAAAGTTGAAATAACCAACTTATCTGACAAGTTAACAAGTCCTTTTTACGAAACAAAAAAAATTGTTCGCTACCGCCCTTGATTTGATTCATTTTTTGATTGAAATCCATCAAAAAATAAATCGAAAAAATTATTCAATCTATCCACAAAATAATTTTACTTTTGCGCCTCGTTTTACGACAGAAATAATTTATACAGATGAAAAGAACGTTTCAACCCTCGAACAGAAAGAGAAAAAACAAACACGGCTTTAGAGAGAGAATGGCTACTAAGGGTGGTAGAAAAGTATTGGCAAGTCGTAGAGCTAAAGGCAGAAAAAGACTAACAGTTTCTGACGAAATTCCTAAGAAATAATATTATAAGATATTTATAATAGTTAAAGGGCGGTTTTACGCCCTTTTTTTATGCATTGAACTTAAATTTACAACTTCTAATTCAAAAGGTATGACATACGATTTTTGTGTAGTAGGTGGAGGAATTGTTGGTTTGGCTACAGCTTATAAACTTCAATTAAAATTTCCTGAATTCAATATTCTAGTATTGGAAAAAGAAGCTGGTTTCGCTGACCATCAAACTGGAAATAATTCAGGAGTTATTCATTCTGGTATTTATTATAAACCGGGGTCATACAAAGCAAAGAATTGCGTTGAGGGAAGACGTGAGCTTGTTGCTTTTGCAAAAGAGCAAAACATAGCGCACGATATCTGCGGAAAAGTTATTGTGGCTACCGACGAATCTGAATTTCCGTTCCTAGATAAAATTTACCATAACGGAGTGGAAAATGGTGTAGAAGACATCGAGATTATCGGGCCCGATAAAATAAAGGAGATTGAACCTTTCTGCGAAGGAATTAAAGGGATTAGAGTTGGTTGTACCGGTATTATTGACTTTAGAGGTACCACTGAAAAACTAGCTGAATTATTGGTTGCTGCGAATCCAAATTCTAAGGCACTTACAAAACACGAAGTAACTTCAATTAACAAGCACGATGGCATTAGTACCGTGGTAACTAATCGAGGTACCTTTGAAAGTAAACGCATGATTTTTTGCGCTGGATTGCAAGCAGATAGAATGGCTAGAAAAGATGGGGTTAAAATCAAAGAAAAAGTAGTAGGCTTTAGAGGGGACTACTACGAACTAACCGAACAAGGGAAACACAAGGTTAAACACTTGATATATCCTGTTCCTAATCCAGATTTCCCATTCTTGGGTGTTCACTTTACGCGCATGACTGATGGCGAAATTGAATGTGGACCCAATGCGGTATTTACTTTTAAAAGAGAAGGTTACGGAAAAACTGATTTTAATTGGAGAGATACAATTGATGCATTGACCTACGGAGGTACGTGGAAACTTTTCTTTAAAAACATGTCTTTTGGTATAAATGAGTATCGTAGAGCGTTTAGCAAAAGGCTGTTTCTTAAAACACTTCAACGATTGGTTCCCTCATTAACCATGGATGATATTAGACCTGGCAGAGCTGGTGTACGTGCAATGCTTTTATCTACAGATGGCGATACCAGAGATGATTTTAGAATTGAATACAAAGACAATAGTATTCATGTACTTAATGCGCCAAGTCCTGCTGCAACTGCTTGTCTTTCAATCGGAAACGAAGTAGTGAATATGGCGGTAAAGCACTTCGATTTAAAGTAAAAGCTTAAAGCCTTTCTAAAGCTGTTTGGCCTATATAACCTTCGGGAATATCTTCAATTAATAAATACGCTTTGCTATTTGGGTTTAACATGGTTGAGTCGATTGGTCCGTACTTTAACATGTGGTGCATTAATTTAATTTGGCATTCTGTAGCCTGATCACCTCCATTGTTTGTCTTCATAAAATTTCTGCAATCATCAGGGCATGGTTTCACGCTTGAGCACGACGTACAAGGTCCATAATTTTTATCGTAGTGTCCTAAACCTAAGCCATGTCCAACCTCGTGCATTATGTGTGTACCCACTCCCCAAATATTAAAGGTATTGTTGTACACCTGATACATTCCTTCGAAATACAACACATTATTCTCAAAACCAAAACCATCTTTACAGCCTCTTTGCATACAAATATTTCTTCCACCGTATGCTCTAGGAACTACGCCAGAAAGCAAAAGATGCACGCAATGATTTCGCTCAAATTCGGTGAGTGAATCATTTTCTAAAACGTAATCTCTATACAAAGCTTTATGACTGTATTTACCGTTTACCATAGCCTTAGATCCGTTTGCGGAATTCCAAAACTTAATATCAACTAGACGTAACCTTATTTTGGTGTCTTTTATATAATTGCCGACCATAGGTTTTGGCTCTTCTATATTGCTCAAGAACCTATTAGCCAACTCAATCTGAAATTTTAGCCAATCAATATCCGGTGCAGTATCTTGGAAATTCCCTTTACCCAACGAATCATTAAATACTTGAAAGATTACGTTAATGTATTTTACTTCCTCAGATTCTAAATCTAACTCAGTAAAGGAATACGGTATCCGTGTGGTTTTTTCAAGTGGGGGTTGCAACAATGTACAAGCACTAAAAAAAAAGCAAAGAAATAAAATGAAAGGGTAGTTTTTCATGGTTTAAAATTAAACCATAAGTAGATTACTCTACTATTTTATACTTATCATGCACGCCTTCCCAATCCCAAATAAAATTCTCAACGATATCATCCAACCTTTTTAGGAAAAGCGGATTTGGGGAATTCATTTTTTGAAAATAAGCGTCTTGAAATTGGTTTAAATCGTATTTAAAAAACACCGCTTTACTCATAGCGTAGTGGATGTTTTTAGAAGGCATATTGATTCGGTTCATATAACTCTGGTAGGTTGCAACCAACTGTTTAAGCTTATCTTTTTCAATATTTAAAGCTGATGAGAGTTTATTGTAGATACCCTCCATCAAACGCACATCCTGATAGTTGTTAAACAGCTTAGGTATAAAAGCCATATTACCAGCAATTACTATTAGTAAAAACTTATCGGCAGAATTTGCAGAAATATTTGGAGACGTCTCAAACTCGGGGTCTTCATTAATTAGGTAAGCCACATCTGGAAAGCCTTTGTCCACCAACTGTAAAATTCCAGCTGTGAAGTACCCGGCAAGTTTTTCTTCTGAAATTTTCTTCTTTGTTAAGAATGATAACATTTATGCTTTTCCCTTTGGGTTTGAACAAACATAAATTTTATCAGCAGAGGCTTTTTTAGGGGGCATTTTTCAGTTGTCAACAAAGTTATTAACGAAATTTTAAAATTGTTAATAACCCCTTCACTAATTCAAGGTACTGTAAATCAGAGTATTAAAATCTAATTGCACGAAACTAACAAGTAGTCAACAGCTTATCAAAAGAATTTACAACTCGCTTAACCGAATCAATTTTCCTTCGTGTAATACAGGAATTTGGGCTGTGTAATCTGTTTGAAGACAGAACTCTATGTCCTTCTCTAAATTCAATTTCCCCAACCTTTTTCGGTGTGAGGAACCTTTTAGGAATTCATTCAGATTATTGTTAGAAGCATCAAATAAAGCTAATGCTGCGGAAGATGAATCTGCCATTTCAGCATCGAAACCATTAGCTAATAATTGTTTTACAACTGCTCCAGCAAAAAGTGAATCTTCCAGGTTATATCTTCCCTTCCACCCGGCACATAAAAGCAACACATCTCTATTTTGTTCTAACAAGTAGTCTGAAACAGCAGAGAGATTTAAAAATGACCCTACTATCACTTGATGAGCTTCTTTTGACAGATCGATAGCTCTAGTACCATTTGTAGTGGTAATTACCGTAGTTTTTTTCTTTAGGCTTTCATCCATATAATGATAAGGAGAATTTCCTAACTGAAAACCTTCAACCACTTCGCCTTTGCGCTCTGCGGCGACTATATAACCTTGTTTCTTATAATCTAGCGCATCTTCTACTCTAGCAACCGGAATCATTGCGCCAATGCCCTGTTCGAATGCAGTACATATAGCCGATGTGGCTCTAAATACATCAATAACAACAACAATTGCAGCTTTGTTCTCATACACTTGGTACAAGTCTGGGGAATAGGCAACCTCTAGCTTTGGCATGACTTATCCTTTGTAAAACGGAAGTTTTACCACTTCAGCTTTTAGCGATTTATTTCGAACTTGAATAAAGATTTCGTTTCCAACTTTGTTTAATGGGTGCTTTACGTATCCCAGTCCTATTGCTTTCTTTAATGAAGGAGACATAGTACCCGAAGTAACTACTCCAATTTCGTTTCCTTCTGCATCAATAATTGAGTATCCATGACGAGGAATACCTCTATCTACCATTTCAAAAGCAGCCAACCTTCGGGTAATACCCTCTTCTTTTTGTTGTGCCAAGAAATCGCTATCTACAAAATCTCCTTTTGCTAATTTGGTAATCCAACCCAGTCCAGCCTCTAACGGAGAAGTGTTATCGTTAATATCGTTTCCGTATAAACAAAAACCCATTTCTAACCTTAATGTATCTCTTGCTGCCAAACCAATTGGTTCAATACCTTGCTCGGCTCCAGCCTCAAAAACAGCATCCCAAACTTGCTCTGCAACTTCGTTTGGAAAATAAATTTCAAAGCCACCTGCTCCTGTATATCCAGTAGCCGATACAGTAACGTTTTCAACACCGGCAAAAGTTCCAATCTGAAACGTGTAGTACTCCATTTCAGACAAGTTTATATCAGTAAGACTTTGCAATGCCTCAGTTGCTTTTGGCCCTTGGACAGCTAACAACGAAATATCATCGCTCTTGTTTTCTAATGTGGCATCAAAGGAATTGTGACTATTAATCCACTCCCAATCTTTTTCAATATTCGATGCATTAACTACCAATAAAAACTCTTCGCTATTGATACGATAAACCAGCAAATCGTCCACTATTCCGCCTTTTCCGTTTGGCAAACACGAGTACTGAACTTTACCATCATACAGTGCAGAAACATCGTTAGTAGTTACTTTTTGAATCAGTTTTTCAGCTTCGGCACCACGTACATAAAACTCTCCCATGTGCGATACATCAAATACCCCAACCGATTCTCTAACTTGAACATGTTCTTGGCTAACACCACTGTATTGAACAGGCATATTGTATCCTGCAAATGGAACCATTTTAGCACCTAATTCAATGTGCTTTTCGGTAAGAGCTGTATTCTTCATAATGCTTACTGTATCTAAAAAAATAAGGCGGCAAAGTTAATCATCTGCCGATATCGCCGATTCTTCAATTCTTGTAATTTTGGCGCACACTCAGAGGCATGCAAATATTTAAAACAGAAAATACACCCCGTTGGATAATCTTTACGATTGACCTTGGTATTTGCTTGTTTTCGTTGCTTTTAGCTTACCTGCTCCGTTTCAATTTTCAGATTCCAGACGAATACATAGCCTCCTTTGTTTATGTATTTCCGTTTTTGTTATCACTCAGAATTGCAAGCTTTTTTATCTTCAAAACTTACAGCGGAATCATTCGCTATACCTCTACTATAGATACTCAACGAATTTTTGTTGTAGTAACTTTTGTGAGCTTTTTGGTTGCTTTAATTAATGCCATTACCTATTTTCTAATAAATGATAAATTCCTTGTACCTTTTTCAATTGTTATAATTGAATACCTATCAACCACCTTTTTAATGATTGGTTTTAGAATTACAGTAAAACTGATCTATTTCGAGTTTAAAAATGCCTCAAAAGACAAAAAGCGTATTGTAATTTATGGCGCCTCGGATGAAGGAATAATCACCAAACGAACTCTTGAACGAGACGAAGAACACAAGTATAAAGTTGTTGCATTCATAGCCGACAAAAACAACAAAATCGGCAAAAAAATTGAGGGGGTAACCATTCACCCCATCGAGCGTTTGGAGTACCTCATCGATAATGAAGAAATAGATGAAATAATTATTGCGGTAAACAATCTTGCTAAAACCAGAAAGCAAGAAATTGTAGAGCGAGCACTTCCAAAAAATGTAAAGGTGCTGCACGTTCCGCCTGTAAAAAACTGGATCAACGACGAATTGAGCTCCAACCAAATTCAAGAGGTAAAAATTGAAGACTTGCTAGGTAGAGAACCTATTCATTTAGATTCGATAAACATTAAAGGACAACTTTTTGAAAAACGCGTTTTAATTACTGG
>CBFICO010000108.1:0-8051 GCA_965661115.1 Salibacteraceae bacterium | reverse complement strand
TGAAGACTTGACTTGAAAAGGCAAGGCACTTTTGGGTTCGACTAGGTAAGCTGAAGTAGATTTTAGCAATAGATGGTGCGGTCTTGATTTTTATTTCCATTTGTATCAAGACAAATGGAAAGCCCTGCGGCTCGAGCAAAAAAACAATATAATCGGTATTGCTATGGAAGACTTGATTCCTGCCCGGCCGGCAGGCAGGTTTATTTCCATTTGTGTCAACTAAGCGCAGCGTTCTCATGACCGAAGGGAGTAACCAAATGGAAAGCCTTGCGGCTTGAGCATTTAATTTTCACCATAGAAACCCACACTCGCGAACGAATCCCTTCGCGTTCGACTTTTCAAAATTAAACAACCTAAATACAATTATAGATTCCGGCTCAAGGCAGTAATAACGAGTTGGTTGCTTTTTACAACGCAATACAGCCCTCAATTTCCATTGCCTTATCGTAGCGCTTGATAATTGAATCGGTATCCAACATCATTTCTTTTACAGAAAAACTAGCGTACTTGCCGTTTTTAGACATACGCAAGTTTACTTGAGCTTCTTCGCCAAATATGGATTCCATGCGCGCAATGGAGCGGTTATCTCCAGGAACTATAAACTTAAAAAAGTACACCTTGGGGTAGTTTCCTTCTTCGTCTAACTTTATCCTTAACTGATCCCAATCGCCTTTTTTATCTTGCTTATCCTCCATTGGTGTATTTGCTTTTTGAAAGTGCGGCAAAGGTGTTACTTTCGGGCGCTCTAAACGAACGGTATGACAAAAAAACAGTTAAGCACTCTCCTACTTTTATCGATTGGAAACCTTGCCCTTTTTGCTCAAAACGGCTACTGGCAACAGCGAGCTGAATATAAAATGGAAGTTGAACTGAACACCGAAAACCATCAACTTACTGGAACGCAAGAACTAAAGTACTTTAACAACAGTCCAGATACGCTTTATAAGGTTTATTACCACTTGTATTTTAATGCTTTTCAGCCGGGCAGCATGATGGACGCGCGTTCTAGAACCATTCAAGATCCCGACCCCAGAGTGGGCAGCAGAATTGAAAAGCTTAACGAAAAAGAAATTGGCTACCAACGCATTAACAAACTCACACAAGACGGAAATAAAGTGGATTGGAATATCAACCAAACGCTACTATTCGTAAAGCTTGCTCAACCATTATTGCCAGGCAAATCAACTGTTTTTAATATGGATTTTGAAAGTCAGGTGCCGGTTCAAATACGACGATCAGGTCGCAATAACGCAGAGGGTGTTGCTTATAGCATGACGCAGTGGTACCCGAAAATGGCTGAGTACGATAAAGACGGTTGGATGACCGACCCATACATCGGGCGTGAGTTTCATGGCGTTTGGAGTGACTTTGATGTAAAGATTACTATTGATTCAAGCTTTACCATTGGCGGATCGGGTTATTTGCAAAACCCGGAACAAATTGGTCACGGATACATTGAAAACAGCAAAGTAAACCGCCCAGAAGGCAAAAAACTGACGTGGCATTTTGTTGCACCTAAAGTGCACGATTTTGCTTGGGCTGCGGACCCAAATTATGTACACGAAATCCGAAAAACTAAGTTCGGGTTAGAATTACACTTCTTGTACAAAAGCGACTCTAGCATTGCAAATAACTGGCAGAAACTACAAAGTTATACTGAGGCGAACTTTAGTATTGTAAACAATGTGTTTGGCGAGTACCCTTATAAACAATACAGCGTAATTCAGGGTGGTGATGGCGGTATGGAATACCCTATGGCTACCTTGATTTCAGGTACGGGTTCATTTGGCGGGTTGGTTTCAGTAACCGTTCACGAATCCATTCACAGTTGGTACTATGGCCTTTTGGCTACCAACGAAAACAAATACCCGTGGATGGACGAAGGATTTACTCAATTTGCCCAGTATTATGTGTTGGATTCTTTGTTCAACAGAAACCTAATCAACCCCGCCTACCCTGCTTATAAAAACTACTTCCGAATCTTAAAGCACCCCGATTACGAACCGATGAGCTCGCACGCCGATTTCTTTCACAGTAATCGAGTTTATGGAACCAACGTTTATTACAAAGGCACAACATTTTTGAGTCAGTTGCTTTACATTGTTGGCGAAGAAATATTTTACGAAGCTATGCGCACCTACTACTATACTTGGCGATTCAAACATCCTACTCCAGACGATTTTAAACGCGTAATGGAAAAAGCGGCTGATATGGATTTGGATTGGTATTTCACAAATTGGATAAACACCAGCAAAACCATTGATTACAGTATTTCTGAAGTTGAAAGCAACAAAAAAAACACCCTCATAACCTTAGAACGCATCGGTCAAATGCCCATGCCTGTTGAGTTGGAGGTAACCTTAAAAGACGATTCTAAACAACTATTTTATATTCCGTTGTTCAACATGCGCGGAAGCAAGTCTTTTGTGGAATCTAAAACAGTTACCGAATGCTCAAATTGGCCTTGGACGCATCCTAACTATCGTTTGAGCATACCCATTAAATTAGACGATATTAAATCTATGCAGCTAGACCCATCGCAACGTGTAGCAGATATTGACGCTAAAAACAATGCTTATCCAAAAGCAGAATCGCAAAAAGTGTTTTTTGAAGGATCTGTAAAAGAATAGAATTATGTCAGATGAGTTGAAAGCTTGCCCTAATTGTAACTCGCCGTACGGCTATGCAATGGCGGCAGATATGTATGCTTGCCCCGAGTGCGGTCACGAATGGAACCCAAGCGAAGAAGAACAAATCAGCAGCGACAAAGTACTTGATGCCAATGGCAACGAATTGCAAAAAGGTGATACGGTAATTGTAATTAAGAATTTACCAGTAAAAGGAGCTCCTAAACCCATTAAAGCTGGGACTAAGGTCAAGAACATTATTCTTACAGATGGCGACCATAACATCAGCTGTAAAATTGACGGCTTTGGATCAATGGCTTTAAAATCGGAGTTTGTGCGAAAAAGTTAAAGCATATCTAACTATTCGCAAACTAATAACCAACCCTAATCATTTGATAACAAGTGCATTAACCTATTTTTACTAGTAATGGAATGGCTTTGCGTATCAATGAAAAAATTGAAGAAATTCATATCTGTTTTTATCCTGATTGGTTTGGTATTTCAAGTATTCCAATCCTGCAATAAAAACGCATACGAAAAACCCATTGAATCAGATATTTACGTTGAACTCGTGAAAGAAAGCAATAGCTATTTCCTTTTTGCAAAAACCGAAAAAGAGTACCCATGTTCTAATCTACCAATAGATTACACCTTTAGTAAGTTCGGCAAGCGAATTAAGCTTAAATTCAATTTTGTTCAAAATAGTGATTTGTGCTTAACGGCCATAGGACCTGCTACCTGTAAAATCGACCTAGGCGATTTAAGCACTGCTCGAGATTACGAACTATTGTTTAAGCTCAACAAAAAAGAAAATACTGGAAAACTAATCTTTGAAGACTCCGTTAAAATTGTAATGAACTCAAGTACCAATGTATTTGTAAAGCCGTAAGATTCACATAGTCAGCGCAGTGCTATTATTGGTTTTACGCAGTTGTATTAAGGAGCACTGCTAGGATTGCACTCAAACCCACGTTCGTTCTTCTTTAGATTCTTCCACAGATACCACCGAATGGGAGCTTTGCTTACGAAAACCAATTATTTATAACCAAGTTGCAAAAGCAGAAAGCGAGGGAGCTACCTGCTCGAAGAGATAAACAACACTATGAAAATAAGAAAAGCTACCTCTACAGATTTACCTGCTATGGTGGAAACACTTGCAGACGACAAATTGGGAGGTCTTCGAGAGAATTTCAAAACACCATTGCCCAATGCTTCTCTCAAAGCTTTTGAAAAAATCAAAAATGATAGTAACCAAGAGCTTATTGTGGTCAAAACGGACAAAGGTGAAATAGTGGGAACTTTACAATTGTCTTTTGTGCAATACCTCACCTACCAAGGCGGAATTAGGGCACAAATTGAAGCTGTTCGCATAAAGAAAAACCAACGCGGAAAAGGCATTGGTAAAATGATGCTGAATTGGGCTATTGAACGCGCAGAAGCAAAAGGAGCGCACGTAATTCAATTAACAACCGACAAAAAACGGCCAGAGGCATTGGCTTTTTATGAAGAGCTTGGTTTTAAAGCTAGCCATGAAGGGATGAAGTTGCATTTAGGATAAACCTTACTCTGCTTTCTCTCCCAAAATAGAATACACCAGAGGCAACTTATCTCCAAAGCGTTTGGTTCGGTGCTTACCTGGCTCAACCTCTTCCATATTACTTAAAAACGGATAAGGCGAGTAGTTATATTCCTGTAAGTCTAGCAGGTTAACTCCATTTGAAACCAAAGCATTTACTACCTCACCTATTCCGTGATTCCAAGTAACGTTGCTCGATTTTATGGGAGCTTCTTTGTCGGCGTAGGTTCCCTCTTCGTGTTCAACAATTGCCTCGCTATTGCTGTAGGGATAGATAACCTCGTCCAATTCATCGTTGTGCATCCAAACAAAAGGGTGAAAGTCCGCAAAAACAAACTTTCCACCAGGTTTTAAAAACCGATCCACCACTTCTGCCCAACGTTTTATGTCCGGCATCCAAATGATGGTACCATAGGTGGTGAAAACTATTTCAAACTGCTCTTTTAGCAATTCTCGAAGATTGTACACATCAGCACAAATAAATTGTGTTGTAGTTCCGAGTTCTTGAGCTAGCTCCTTCCCTTTTGCGATGGATTGTTCCGAGAAATCTACCCCAGTTACCTCTGCTCCCATTCTACTCAATGAAATAGTGTCCTGCCCAAAATGACACTGCAAGTGCAAAATCTTTTTGCCTCGCACATCGCCAAGTAACTCCAACTCTATAGGGTTTAAAGAGTTCTTTCCAGCCATAAAAGCAGGCATATCGTAGAAGTCGGAATCTAAATGGTGCTCTAACTTTTTCAACCAACTGTCTTTGTTTATTTCGAGGTAGTTTTCCATTTTATAAAAACTTCATTAGCATGATTATTACGCAAACAATGAAGACAACGATTGAAATTCTATTCATGCCGTGCATTAAACTGAGGTTGATGTTTTTATCGCCATCTCTTTTCTTGAAAAGCGTGCTAATGTTGAGATAGTAGAGAATTCTTTTCCAAAACATGTTGGCGAATTTAAGGAATCTACTTTCTTGTGCTATAACAAAGCAAGGCAAAGGGTTTAGAAGCAAGTTATAGTAACCTAACTCCTACTTCGTCATTCCGAAAGATTAGCTGAGTTGATTTTTTGAAGAAAAATCACAACGAAGCTTCTATTCGGAATCTATTCTAGTTATTAAAAGCACTCTCCGAATCATCCTATTAACTTACAGTACAGAAAGGCATGATACAATAATCTCAATACAACAATATTTATCCTCAGACAAGTAATAACCTCTCACAAACCTCCCCTCCTTTCCACTAGATTTGTGCTATGAATTTCGAGCTCACTTCCCCTTTTGAACCTACTGGCGATCAGCCAGAAGCCATAAAATCATTGGTGAATGGCATTAAACAAGGTGAGCAATTTCAAACCTTACTTGGTGTTACGGGCTCCGGAAAAACCTTCACGGTTGCTAACGTAGTCAAGGAGCTTAATCGACCAACGCTAGTATTAAGCCATAACAAAACACTAGCAGCACAGCTGTATGGCGAATTCAAGCAATTCTTTCCGAATAATGCGGTAGAATATTTTGTGAGTTATTACGATTACTATCAACCCGAAGCATACATTCCTGTGACCGACACCTTCATCGAAAAAGACATGAGCATAAACGACGAGATTGAAAAACTCCGTTTGAGTGCCACTTCCTCTCTACTGAGTGGACGAAAAGATGTTCTTGTTGTTGCTTCTGTATCTTGCATTTATGGTATCGGAAACCCTGCCGAATTCAATAAAAACTTGATTTCTATTGAAGTCGGAACCGTAATCTCTCGAAATAAACTCTTAGGTCAGTTTGTAGATTGTTTGTACTCTAGAACAACAGACGAATTCACTCGAGGAAACTTCCGCGTTACGGGTGACACGGTAGATATTTACCCGGCTTATGCCGATTTTGCCGTACGCATTTTGTTTTGGGGCGATGAAATTGAGTCCATTGAAACGTTTAACCCAGAACATGGCACCACCATTACCGATTTGGAATCAATCAATATCTATCCAGCAAATATTTTTATCACCTCAAAAGAAACGCTTCACAACTCCATGAAGCAAATCCAACACGACCTTACCGAACAAATTGAATTCTTTAGCGAACAAGGCAAACACATGGAGGCCAAACGCATTGAAGATAGAGTGAATTACGATTTGGAAATGATGCGCGAATTGGGCTACTGCTCTGGCATTGAAAACTACTCGCGCTACTTAGATCAACGTGCTCCCGGAACTCGTCCTTTCTGCTTACTAGATTACTTTCCAGACGACTATTTGATGGTGATTGACGAGAGTCACCAAACCATTCCTCAAGTTAAAGCTATGTACGGAGGCGATAGAAGCCGAAAAGTGAATTTGGTAGAGTACGGCTTCAGATTACCTGCTGCAATGGATAATAGGCCGCTTAAATTTGAGGAGTTTCAAACATTATTGGGACAAACCATATTCGTAAGTGCCACCCCAGCCGATTTTGAGTTGGAATTGTGTGGAGGGGTAATTACTGAGCAAGTAATCAGGCCAACTGGACTACTCGACCCATTGATTGAGGTGCGACCTTGTATTAATCAGGTGGATGATTTGCTGGAAGAAGTTCAACTACGAATTGAGCGCAACGAACGAGTTTTAGTAACCACCTTAACCAAGCGAATGGCAGAGGAACTCACAAAATACATGAACAAGCTGGAGATTAAGTGCAGATACATTCACAGCGATGTAGATACCATCGAACGCGTTGAGATTCTGCGTGATTTAAGACTGGGAGCTTTTGATGTTTTGGTGGGCATTAACCTACTTAGAGAGGGACTAGATTTACCAGAGGTATCGCTAGTGGCAGTGCTTGACGCGGATAAAGAGGGTTTTCTGCGTTCGGCAAGGGCACTGACTCAAACAGCAGGGCGTGCTGCAAGAAATGTGGACGGTAAAGTGATTTTTTACGCGGATAAAATCACCGAATCGATGCAAAAAACCATGGATCAAACAGACCATAGAAGAACCAAACAAACTAGGTATAACGAGGATCATGGACTGACTCCGCAAGCACTTCAAAAATCAAAAGAACAGATTATTGAGCAGTCCGCCATTGCTGGTGTAGGGCGTAAATTAAGCAAGGCTTATATAGAACCTGAAGCCAACTCAATTGCCGCAGACCCTGTAGTTAAGTATATGTCGAACTCCGAAATTGAAAAACAAATTCTGGAACGTAGAAAAGACATGGAAAAAGCAGCTAAAGAACTTGACTTTATTGAAGCTGCTCGGTTTAGAGACGAAATTGCAGAACTTAAAAAGCTGTTGAAGAAGCAATAAGGTTATGCCTAACTACAAGTACTACGCTTTTTACAAACCCTATGGTTATTTAAGTCAGTTTTCGGACGAAGACGGCAACCCCGGACTCAACCAAATATTGACTATAGAAAAAGACATTTACCCAATCGGTCGACTGGATAAAGATAGCGAAGGCTTACTTTTATTGAGTAATGATAAAAAACTGATTTTCAAATTATTAAATCCAAAAGAAAACCACAAACGCACCTACTTCGTTCAAGTAGACAGAACCATTACCCAAGAGGCGATTGAACTTCTAAAACAGGGAGTAGAAATTAAAGTTGGAAAATCGAAATACCACACAAAAAAATGCGATGCCAGCATTATTGAAACTCCAAAATTACCCGAACGTAACCCACCTGTTCGCTTCCGAAAAAATGTATCGACAAGCTGGATCAGCATTACTTTGACCGAAGGCAAAAACCGTCAAGTACGAAAAATGTGCGCAGCTGTTGGGTTTCCGTGTTTGAGATTGGTTAGAGTATCAATTGAAAACTTGAAGCTAGAAGGCCATGAAGTTGGAGGGCTTAAAGAGAAAAAACTGAGAGAGATTTTAT
>CBFICO010000107.1:0-8086 GCA_965661115.1 Salibacteraceae bacterium | reverse complement strand
GATGTACGAGTCTTTTACTTCGAATGAAATTGTCGATTCTGCTTCTTTTTTAATTTCTGATATAAACAATGAAAAGGCGCTAAAATCAATTACCGGAAAATTTGACATAAACGCTCAATATCCAAAACGCTACATTCTGAGGGTAATCGTTAAAGACTTGAACCGAAATATTGAAGAAGAAAAACTTATTGAGGTGGATAAAACATCGCGCCAGAACAGACAAAATTACCTGGTTGAGAATTTAAAGACCAATCAGCCGCATGTAAGCTATCAGGTAAATGATAATGGTGATTACAAGGTTACCTGCAGCGACGCAATGATAAAGCGCGTAATTGTAAAATATTACGATAGAGAATTTCCGCTATCTCCCCCACCCTTTGTGAGCTACAATGCAAAGCGGTTCGATTTTGAACCAGACAGTTTTTATTACGCTACTTTAGACACAAATAATTCATTTATCACTCGATTTAATCAACAAGGCATTTACCACATTCAATCCGATTCTTCTGGTACGGTTGGGCTAACCCTACTAAAAGTGGATCAATATTTTCCTGCTATTAAAAAACACGAAGACATGTTACCTTCTGTTAGATTTATAAGTACGAATAAAGAGTTTAAACGCATTTCCGAAGCCGAGGATCCTCAAGATGCAATTGATGAGTTTTGGTTAGATCGCTGCAACAGTCCGGATAAATCAAGAGAACTTATTAGAAATTACTACCAGCGCATTGAAGACTCTAATGAGTTTTTCACCTCTCATGTTCCGGGTTGGAAAAGCGATAGAGGATTAATTTACACCGTGTTTGGTCCACCCGATAATATCTACAGAACACTTTCTGGTGAAAGTTGGATTTACGGCAACAACAAATCGCAACCAAATCTTACTTTTAATTTTACAAAAACGTTTAACCCTTTTAGCGATAACGATTTTAGATTGCAACGTAGTCCAGAATACAAATCATTTTGGTACAATGCAGTAGATACTTGGCGCCAAGGAAGGGTTTACAGCTACTAATATGAATCAAAAGGAAAATCAAGACGATTTAATTTACGGTATTCACCCAGTACGTGAAGCACTTGAAAAAGGTGAAACTATTGACAAACTTCTAGTTCAAAAAGGACTTAAAGGCGATAACGCGCACGACCTTAAAAGGCTTGCTCGAAAAAGTGGTGTGGTAGTAAAAGAAGTTCCAGCCGAAAAACTGCATCGAATCACACGTAAAAATCACCAAGGATTTATTGGTTTTATCTCGCCAATTTCAAATCAATCAATAGAAAACGTATTACCCGCTTTGATAGAAAAAGGTGAAACTCCTCGCTTGTTAATTCTTGATGGAATTACCGATGTGCGCAACTTTGGCTCAATGGTAAGAACCGCCGAGTGCATGGGCGTTAATGCAATAGTGCTACCTGCAAAAAACTCGGTTCCAATTAACTCCGATGTAGTGAGAACATCTGCAGGAGCTATCTTCAATATACCAGTTTGTAAAGAAATTCATTTTGGAAGCAGTATACAGTTTATCCAAGAAAGCGGCGTTAAACTCGTAGCGTGTTCAGAAAAGGCGGACAGCAGCATATATAAATCAGATCTGTCAGGTTCGGTGGCCATAATTATGGGCGATGAAGGTGAAGGAATTCACCCCAAAACATTAGAAAAAGCAGATGTAATAGCAAAAATTCCAATGACAGGAAAAGTAGCCTCCTTAAACGTTGCTGTTGCCACTGGAATGATATTATCGGAAGTAGAAAGACAACAAAACTTTAAATAAGATGATTGGAATAATAATGGGCAGTAAAAGCGATTTACCAATAATGCAAGACGCTGCCGATGTTTTAAAAGAATTGGGAATTGATTACGAAATAACAATTGTTTCGGCACACAGAACTCCAGACCGTATGTACGACTATGCAAAAAACGCAAAGTCAAGAGGTATTAAAGCCATTATTGCAGGTGCTGGCGGTGCTGCTCATCTCCCTGGTATGACGGCGTCTATAACCGCTCTACCCGTAATTGGAGTACCTATAAAATCGAGCAACTCTATTGATGGCTGGGATAGCGTTTTATCTATTCTGCAAATGCCCAATGGAATTCCAGTTGCAACAGTTGCGCTTAATGCTGCTAAAAACGCAGGTTTATTAGCGGCTCAAATAATTGCTGCAAATGATGATGAAGTGTACAACAGAATGCTCGACTACAAAAACTCTTTAAAAGAGAAGGTATTGGCAACTGCAAAAGAGTTGGAAGAAAACCAATAGCATAACAATTTGTAAACGCTCGTTTAGCGTTTTGTGCTTACTTTTCGGGTGTGAAAAATTTACGGTGGATACTGCTTCTGGGACTGCTAGGAATAATGCAATCCGGCTTTAGTTCAAACCGCAATTTTCCCGTTGGCTCTAGGGCATCTGCTATGGGAAATGCCTCTTTAAATTTTGAAAATGTTTTCTCCAACTTTCACAACCAAGCGGGATTAGCCACCATCCAAAACGTAAGCGCAGGAATTGCTTACAAAAACAACTTTTTACTCTCCGAAACTGGTTTAAAAGCCGCCGCTTTTGCAATCCCAATCAAGAAAGCTGGAGTTATTGGCGTTAATGTTTCTTCTTTTGGGTTTGACCAATTTGCAGAGAACCAATACGGACTTGCCTTTGCAAAAAACTTTGGAGACAAACTTTCTATGGGACTTCAGCTCGATTATTTGCAAACGAGGTTTACCGAACCCTACGGACAAAAAGGTGTACTATTTGGGCAATTTGGAATTCAGAGTAAAATCAACGACGAACTAATGTTGGGCGTGCATTTGTATAACCCAACTCGTTCGAGCTTGGATAAGCAGCTAAACGACAGAGTTCCAACCATTCTAAAAACTGGAATCTCCTACACTTTTAACGAGCAGGTAATTACCGTTTTGGAGGTAGAAAAAGATTTAGAGCAAAAAATAAATGTAAAAGCAGGCGCCGAATATGGAGTTCACGAAAAATTTGATATACGCTTTGGGTTAAACTCCTTGCAGCGAAAAGTATCTTTTGGCGCGGGTATCAATCTGGAAGATTGGGAGATTGACTTAGCATCTGAATACCACCAAAACCTTGGATTTGTGCCAAGCATGTCTGTTCGTTGGCAATTAAATCGCAATGAATAACTGGTTAAAAACCATATTGCTAGTATTTATTCTGTTTGCATCAATAAAGCTTCTTGCACAAAAAGACCCAAAAACCGATAAACAATCCACCCAAATTATTGAAGACCGAATTGAGTATTTACTGCAATCTCTCGATGCTGAAGAAATTGACCTTACTACCCTATTCGACGAGCTTTATTATTACTTGGAGCACCCTATTAATTTAAACTCTGCCACAAAAGAAGAGTTGCTTAACCTGCAATTGCTAAATGATTTTCAAATCCAATCGTTGTTGTACTACCAATCTAAAAACAACGGCTTTTCAAGTTTATATGAGTTAAGAACCATTGACGGTTTTGACACAGAAATTATAAAGCAAATTTTACCGTTTTTAACCGTTGAACCGATACAGGAAAAGAGAAAAATAAAGGCAAAAAACGTAATCAAATACGGAAGACATGAGCTCATAACCAGACACACACGTGTTCTTCCAAACTCATTAGCTTACAGTGAAATATCTGATTCTGCCTTAGCTGAAAACCCAAACGCCCGATACTTGGGTAGTCCGAATAGATTGTATGCTAGGTATAGATTTAGATACGGCCAGAAAATAAGTGCAGGAATTACAGGCGAAAAAGACCCGGGAGAAGAGTTTGCTAGAGGCAGCCAGCCAAATGGTTTTGATTTTTATTCTGCTCACCTATTCCTGCAAGATATGGGACCTGTAAAAAGGTTGGCTATTGGTGATTATCAATTACAAATGGGACAAGGATTAACAGCTTGGTCGGGTTTTGGCTTCAGAAAATCACCTACTCAAACCGTAAACGTAAAACGATACGCTCAGCAAATAAGACCCTACACGTCGGCTGATGAAAATCTATTTCTACGAGGCGCTGCAGCCGTTTTAGGTACAGATAAAATCAACGTAACACTCGCCTATTCTCAAAAACAAATTGACGGAAACATCAACCTAGAACTGGATACACTTACCGGCGAAGAATCGGTCAGTTTTAGTTCTTTCCAGTTGAGTGGAATGCACAGAATGCCCTCTGAGTTAGAAGATAAAGACGCTATTAAAGAACAACTTTTTGCCGGAAGATTAGGCGTTGATTTGAAGTTTTTTCAGTTAGGAATTAGTGGTGTTCAGTCTAGTTATAGCAGTGCTTTTTACAGGAATGCTGTTTTTTATCAATTTCACGATTTTGGGGGAGATCAGCTCACAAATTTTGGTATTGATTACCAAGGAACGATAGGTAAAATCCATTTTTTTGGTGAAACAGCCCATTGCTTAAATAACGGGTTTGCCACACTAAATGGTGTTCTGCTCAACCTAGATAGCAGACTAAAAATGAGCATTTTACAAAGGCATTACGAAAAAGACTTTCAATCGCAATACGCCAATGCCTTTGGTGAACGTGCTGGAGTCATCAATGAATCAGGGGTATATTTTGGTATTGAGTTGTATCCGGTTAAAAATGTAGTCATACACTCCTTTTATGATGTTTACCAATTTCCGTGGTTATCTTACCGAGCTGATGCACCGGCACAGGGTCAAGAGTTTAGCGGACAACTGACCTACAGACCAGATAGAAAACAAGAAATTCTGTTGCTTTACAGAAACGAAACTAGAGACAGAAACATGCCTAAAAAGGAGGTGTTCATCAATGAATTATCAACCGAAACATCAAACCGTTACAGAATACAATACAGTACCGATTTAACCAAATGGCTGGGGTTTAGAAGTAGAATTGAAGTGAGAGATTTTGAACATCAACCAGAAGAAAAAGTGTATGGCTACTTATTCTACAATGATCTATATTTCAATCTATTAGAAAATAAACTAACGCTAAAATTACGCTACGCTTTGTTTGATGCTCAGGATTACGATGCCAGAATTTACGCGTACGAGCACGACTTACTCTACCAATTTAATGTACCCGCATATTATTTAACTGGAAGTAGAGTTTATACAGTGTTGCGTTACAAAATAAATGAGAGTTTAACCGTAAATTGTAAGGTGGCACAAACCTATTTGGCCGATAGAGACTATTTTGGTTCAGGTAAAGATTTAATAGCATCAAGGGTAAGAACTGAATTGAAAAGTCAGCTTATTTGGAAGTTTTAGGCAAAAAAAAATCCCGAAAATTTCGAGGATTTTATCAAGTGTTTTTACTTAATTAAATACTACAGTCAGTTGTAATTTTAAACTCACCAGAACCAACTTCTGAGTCTAACTCATTACACAAGGTTTCTGAAGTTTTCTTAGTTCCTTTAACAACAGTAGAACTTTCAGTTACTGTACCATCAGAAGCAGTAGATTTACAATTACAATCATAATCTTTAATACATGAACTCATTCCAGCTACCATAAAGAAAGCCGCTGCCAACATTCCTAACTTTTTCATCTCAATTTGAATTTTTTGTTTTTACAAGTATATGTGTTTTTGGTAAGACATAAAGTTGGGAAAGGAAAAATACAGCAATTACTCTAGGCTGCTCGGTAAATCTTCGTACTGCAAATAGGTAGGTATTTTGGCTATTTCATCATAATTAAAAGAACCACCAGACCAACGTCTTAATACCTGTCCATCTTTTACTAATAGTACTGTTGGAAGAACGCCATTGTTAAACTTAAAAAATGAATTGTCGCGATACATGATGTAGTTGAGTTTGGTTCCTGATTCAAATTCAAAATCGGCCATTTTAGATTCATCACCGATAAAAAAAGCAAATACAGGTGGAATATCTAACTCTTGGTTGGCCACTCTAATCTTTTGTGCCGCTACCCTACAATGTGGGCACGTTACACTTAAAAATGCAACCAAATGCTCACCCTTTAATAGGTTTTTAGGAACCTGCTGGTAAATACTATCAGGAATCAGTTCAGTATCGAACTTATACGGATATTCCGTATTATCTGGACTTGAATGAAAACTAGCTAAAGGATTTAAGATAAATGGCAAACTCAATAAAACGATTGAGCCTATTACATACAGCCTGCCAAGTCCAAAGTTATTTGGCTTGTAAAGTCGGATTGCTAAAAGGGTAATCAGCAGTATAACTGCATTCTTTAAAAGCGATTCAACCGGAGTCATGACAAAGTTATTCCCAAAGCAGCCACAGTTTATGTCGTTTCCTCTAAAGTACCACAGAAGCAGTAAGTACACACAGAAAAATAAAGTTAGATAAAGTGCCGATTTTAAGAAATAAATAGAGAACCTAGTATTCACCAACAAAGCAATACCAATAATAGCCTCTAGTGATATGAGTATTCTGGCAATATAAGGAGCTAGGGTCCAAGAAATTAAACCCGAATCCACTAAGGTTAATTCAAAAGGTTCAATTGGATATAGTTTCAAGTAGCTTGAAATAATGAATACCACAGCAATTAAAAACTGCAGGATGTATCGTAATAAAAAGCTTCTGTTTAAGTTTAACTCCATTATAGTATTAATCTACCAGTTCGCACGTTATGATTTGGCTACCGTTCTGTGCCTCGTTGTTTTTACACCAATCTTCCGCTTCTGATTTTTTTAGAATCTGAGTTTTTGCCCCCAAAGATTGTTGACCGACAAAACACTCACAAGCATACTCCTTTTTACATGAAGTGACCAAAAGCAAGGTACCAAAAAGAAAGAGAGTTACACGCATAATACAGTTTTAGACAAAAATAAGAGCAAAAAAAAGCCGCAAACTGCGGCTTTTTCCAATAATTGGTAAAAATTATTTGATTTCGCAAGAAGTAACTGCGCTGTCACCAGCGTCACAAGCTTCTTCAGCATTTTTCTTAGTATCTTTAATTGTAGTTGAACTAGTGATACCGAATACTGTAGCAGTACACTCACAAGTATATTCTTTTTAACAAGAAGATAAACCAGCGATCATTAATCCAGCTGCTGCTAATGATAAAACCTTTTTCATAGTAATTAAATTTAATAAGTTAGAATTACTGCAACTGTAGAAATATCTGTTAATACAACAGCAAAATCAACTTTTCTTTTTATAACCACTGAGCAAAAAAAAGGCACCAAAAGGTGCCTTAACAATCAAACTAATGGTTTGACTATTTTTTCTGTGCTTCGCAAGAACCACCAAATTGAGAAATTCCCAATTCAGTTGCTTTTGCACTACACTGATCTTCTGCGTCTGTCTTAGAAAGTTTTCCAACACTGATAGTAGTATCAGCAGTAAAACCTAAAACGGTAACCGAACATTTACAATCGTAATCTTTTTTACATGACGAAAAACCAAATACCATTAATCCTAAGGCTCCCGCCAACATTAAATTCTTCATAATAATTGTTTTTTAATTTAGGCAAAAGTAACAATGCCAACCTAACAAGCTTTAATTGATTGTTTTTTAAATAACACTAGTTTGTTAATTGTGGGTTGGAACTTTTGAAAAAAAAACTCAAACCCAATTTGAGCCTTTCAATAGTGGCGCCTGCCCGATCATAGGCGGAGGGAAAGCACTTACCGAATCAAGTTCGGCACAGCCTGCCTGTCGGTAGACACGGCTTCTCGTCCTGTCAACAATTATTGAAAACTACTTCAAAAAAAAAGACCCAAAACTAAATTTGAGTCTTTACTAGTAGATAACTCTATTGAAATATCGAACATAAGACTAACTCCAAAAGACTTAATTGATACTCATCACATAATGACTCTTATTTCTCAGAAGATTTTTCAATTAAATATTTTGATTAAATCCTCCTCGAAATAGTTTGATTTCAGATTTTTTAAGTTTTTTACTATCTTTAAATAAATTGATTATAAGCTCAGTTCGAAACTCTCCGGCTCCCACTTTTTAATTCAAAGAAATGACTGTCTTCAACTATTGCTCTACGTTTTTTCTTCGTTACTTTACTTTATTAATTAACTCTATATATTCAGGATTAAATTTTTTATTTACTTCAAAATAAAATCTTTTGATTTCATCCATTTTTTTCCATTCGCTAACTTGTGCA
>CBFICO010000106.1:0-8204 GCA_965661115.1 Salibacteraceae bacterium | reverse complement strand
AACCGCACTAACGAAAGCATCATTTTTAACGATGCGTTAAATGATTTGATTGCTAACTCAAATGGTAGATTCACAAGAATTGACATGTTGAGCAGAGAAAACACTACTGACCCGTTATTTTCCGGTAGAGTTGGAAAAGAAAAATGTGTTGAGTTAGATCTAAAACAAACCAAACTGCTTGACGGAGACGAATTCTTTTTATGTGGTCCCGAGCAAATGATTATGGACATTAAAGGTTGGTTGGAATCAAGTAATGTGGCAAAAGAAAATATCCACTTTGAGCTTTTTACAACACCTGTAGTTTCTGCTGAAAAAACAGTTGATCCAAATGCTGAAATCACATCTCAAATCACCGTAATTATGGACGATGAAGAGTTTGAATTTGAATTATCAAGTAAGGGAGATAGCATTTTAGACGCTTCTTTTGACGCTGGCGTTGATGCCCCATATTCTTGTAAAGGAGCAGTTTGCTGTACTTGCAAAGCCAAAGTGGTTGAAGGTTCTGCAAGAATGGAAATGAACTACGCCTTAGACGACAAAGAAGTTGAGGACGGATATATACTTACTTGTCAAGCGCATCCTACTTCAGAGAAGTGTGTGGTTGATTTTGACGTGGTATAGTCTTTACTGAAATATAGAATTGAAAAGCACCTTTAGGGGTGCTTTTTTTGCATTTAACCTTATATAATTAACCGACATTCATTGAGATTAGTGGACAAGAAATTCGTTAAGACATTTCTACAAGGTATCTCAAAGCATTTTGAATTTCACCTTATTCAATCTGGAGATTACGCACAACTATTTCACACAATTCTCCTTCTGAGAATTGATTCGCTTACGTTTACGGAATGACGATTTTAAAAACTACATCATTCCCGAGAGCCTGTCTGCCGAACAGCCAGGGAGGAACGACGAGTCGGGAATCTCAAGCTCACATCCAAGTTTACTCTTGTTAATATTCAAAGTTTCAAATAGCATATCCTTTTTTTAGGATATGGTTATCAATGTTTCGGTTCTTTCCAGTAAAACTCTGGAGTCATTTCTTTTTCGCTGAATATGATTCCATATTGTTCTAGTTCCTTGAGAACTGGCTCATAAATGTATTTTTCTATAGGTCTATGAATACCAGGTTTTGAAATAGCTCCTTCTAACATCATTTTAACAACAATACCAGTTGGTAAACCAACCGTTTTAGACATTGATGTATAAGTCTGATTATCACCTTTCACAACCATAGATGATGTCATCATTTTTTTCTCACCAGATTTGGTTTGCCAGCCCAATTTGTGCCACATCACAATCATGTCTTTATCTCCGTCTTCTAAAGCCCATTTCTGCTCCAAAATGTGCTGTAAAATTTGAGCAGGAGTTGCGTTATTAATTTCGATTGGAGTATCCTCAAAAATCCCCAACCAACTGAGTTTATCCATTACTTCAGAATCTTGAGGAATGTTTAAGTAATGCATCAATTTAAGCTCCACCGAATCGTGCGGATTATAGGCCAAAAAAGAATTAATGAACTCGCGATAAGTCATAGCTTCTTCACCCTTTATTTGATACGAATCGTCTGTAGCTCCTAACTTAACAAATGCATCCCAAGCTCTAGAAAATCCCGGTCTGCGCAGAGTACCTCTATATATCGTTGGAATATTGTCTAAACCATAAACCGATCGATAACTCAAGGAATCCCTGTTCGCATAACCCTCAAACCTTCCGTATCCATCAATAGTTATGTACTCCGTTCTTCTAAATAATCGGTGATAGGGTATATACTTATACTGCCCTTCTTGTATAAATTTTGCGGCTCCACCTTGCCCGGCTAAAACGACGTTTCTTGGATTCCAAGTAAATTTATAATTCCATGGGTTGTTGTCGCTTTCAGGAGCAATCAATCCACCCGTAAACGATTCAAACAACAACATTTCCCCTTCTTGATTTCGGATTTCATCAATTATTTTCATAGCCGACATGTGATCAATACCAGGATCCACCCCTACTTCCATCATTATGGGAATGTTCGCTTGCTTTGCTTGATCATTAAGTGCGGCAATTTCTGGAGTCATGTATGATGCCGTTACAGCTGGTACCTTATGCTCAATACATTGTTTGAGCACATCATAATGCATTCGCGCTGGCAACATAGATATTACCAAATTGTGCCGCGGAATTTGTTCTGCAATTATGGTATCCGTAGTAGGTTGAATGATTTGAACATTATTGTGTCCTTTAGTTTTTTGCTCTGCAAATTCAACATTGCGCTCAACTATGGTAAGTTTCCAATCATTACTAATCGATTGTTTCAACAAATATTTAATCAGATTTGATGCGGAACGACCAGCTCCTAGCAGTAAAATTCTTTTTGGCATATCTTATGATTTACTAGTGCAATTCTCAATAAATTTGAACACACAAAAAACAAAACAAATGAAACATTTTATCCTTAGTACAATTCTTACCGTTTTTATTTCACTATCCATTTTCGGGCAATCAGATTTAGTAGTTTATTCTAACGATGGTGTAAAATTTACGCTTGAAGTAAACGGAGTACAACAAAACGCAGAACCAACTACCAACGTTAAAGTTGAAGGTATTACTCAAGAGTTTATCTCTGTAAGAATGCTTTTTACCGCTGCCAATATTCCTCCACTTAAAAAGTCATTTACTTTAGTAAACAACAAGGAAACTTCGGCTATGTTATTCCTTAATAAAAAAGGACAGTACAAATTGCGATATATGGGCGAGAATCCTATCAAAAAAGAAACAGCTGCTAATCAATCCGTAATAAGATATGGAGAAGAACCAGTTGCGTTAACAAATGAAGTAAATGCATCAGCCCCAGCTACTCAAGAAAGCACCACAACAACTACGGTTACTACTACCACGGTTAATGACGATGCTCCTACTTCTAGCGAGTCGGTTAGTATGAATGTAAAGATTGGCGGTCAGAACATTGGAATAAGTACTTCTATGACGGGAATGGATGCTAGCACCAGTACTACGGTTACGGAAACCACAACGGTTACTTCTAGTTCAAGTTCAACGGTGAGTAATTCTTCATCCGGAACGATTTCAGCTCCTGCTGAAACGGTGACATCTTCTGGAGGTTGTGATGCGCCAATGCCGTCGGGTGATTTTAGTTCTGCATTGAACTCAATTGAATCAAAATCGTTTGAGGACTCTAAAGTGACATTAGCTAAACAGTTTACAAAAGCCAACTGCCTAAGTGCCGATCAAGTAAAACAAGTGATGAAAAAATTCACTTATGAAGAAAGCAAATTGGATTATGCAAAGTTTGCCTACGAATATTGTTTAGATCAAGGAAATTACTACAAGGTGAACGATGCATTCGATTTTGAATTGACAATAGACGAATTAAATGAATTCATTGAAGCACAATAATCCGTTTAAGGTTTATATGATAATAGGAACAGCGAGCCTAGTGCTCGCTGTTTGTTTTGGTGCTATGGGCGCGCATGCCTTAAAAAAAGTTTTAACCGAAGCGCAACTAGCCAGTTTCGAAACGGGAGTGCGCCACCAATTTATTCACGGAATAAGCATTTTGTTTCTTCCAGCTTTGCACCAATATATAGCAACAAGCAAGATCAAATTAGCTTCCTTACTTTTTTCAATTGGAATTTTATTCTTCTCGTTTTCCATCTATCTGTTGAATTTGAGAGAACTATTAGTTATGCCGGGCTTAAAAGCTTTAGGGCCTATTACTCCAATTGGAGGATTACTTTTTATTGCTGGCTGGATCATAGTTTTTATTGGGATAATTAAAGGAGTAAAATCTACCGATTAGCACACGCTCAAATGCGTTTTTCTATCCACGGTAATTGTTAACAATCCGTATTAAGAAATTATTAAGAGAAGTTGGGAATAGCGTTACATTTGCCGCTCAACTATGTAAAATTTAAATGATGAACGAAAAAGGACTGAAAGCAGATAATGCGACAGTTGAATCGTACGGTATCAAAAACGCTACCGCACATTGGAATTTAAAACCTCTAGAGTTAAGCAAACTTGCTGTAGAATTAGGGCAAGCAAAAGAGACTAGCACTGGAGCTATTACAGTAGACACAGGCGAATTTACAGGACGGTCCCCAAAGGACCGTTTTATCGTTAAAGACGCTGTTACCAAAGACGCAATTTGGTGGGGAGATATCAATATCCCTTTCGAATCGGATGCCTTTGACAAACTTTACGACAAGGTAGTTGATTACCTATCGAGAAAAGAAATTTATGTGCGTGACGCCATTGCTTGTGCTGATCCTGCGTATAAAATGAACCTGAGAGTTGTAAATGAATATCCTTGGTCTAACATGTTTGTTTACAACATGTTTATTCGTCCTACTGAAGAAGAAGTAAAATCTTTCGATCCAGAATGGACGGTAATTAATGCCCCTGGATTTATGGCAGATCCTGCTGTTGACGGAACTCGTCAGCACAACTTTGCAATTTTGAATTTTACCAGAAAAATTGCTTTGGTTGGTGGAACAGGTTACACTGGTGAAATTAAAAAAGGAATTTTCTCTGCATTAAATTTCATCTTACCGCACCAAAAGAATACCTTAAGTATGCACTGCTCTGCCAATATGGGTAAAGACGGTGATACGGCTATTTTCTTTGGTTTATCAGGTACCGGTAAAACTACTTTATCTGCTGATCCAGATAGACAATTGATTGGTGATGACGAGCACGGTTGGAGTGACGAAAACTCTGTATTCAATTTTGAAGGTGGATGTTATGCTAAAGCCATCGATCTTACCGAAGAAAATGAACCAGATATTTTCAGGGCAATTAAGCCAGGTGCTTTATTAGAAAATGTAAGATTTAAGCCAGGTACAAACGAGGTAGATTTCTCGGATACTTCGGTAACGGAAAACACCCGAGTTTCTTACCCAATTTATCATATTAACAATATCGCGGAGCCGTCAATTGGTCACAATCCAATGAATATTTTCTTCCTTACTTGTGATGCATTTGGTGTTTTACCTCCGATATCTAAATTAACTCCGGGTCAGGCTGCATACCACTTTATTTCTGGTTACACTGCAAAAGTTGCTGGAACTGAAGCTGGAATTACTGAACCAGTAACTGCATTCTCAGCATGTTTTGGTGCTCCATTTATGCCATTACACCCAACTGCTTACGGTGAAATGTTAAGTAGAAAAATGGAAGAAAACGGTGTAAACGTTTGGTTAGTTAACACAGGCTGGTCTGGTGGATCATACGGTGTTGGTGCGAGAATGAGTCTTAAAATTACACGTGCGTTGATTACTGCTGCGTTAATAGGTGAGTTAGACAGCGTAAACTACGAAACACACGATGTTTTCGGATTGAGTTTCCCTACTGAATGTCCTAACGTTCCTGGAAATGTTCTTAACCCACGTAACACATGGGAAGACAAAGCGGCTTACGATAAAAAAGCTAATGAATTAGCTAGCAAATTCGTAAACAACTTCAAGAAATTTGAAGAAAACGCAAACGAAGAAATTATGGCTGCTTCTCCTGTAGTTGCAGAGAACGCATAATTGAATCGCACATATTTTTAAGAAAAACTCTGCTCATTTGAGCGGAGTTTTTTTTGCTCTTTACTAGACCCGTTTATCGTCATTCCCGTGAAGACGGGAATCTCCAAATTCACTAAAAACCATGTTTGTTTTAATAGTACAAGTTTGGATTCCATATAAATATTAGCATTTAATATAGAACCCTAAGAATAGGTTTAATAATGTTCCTATAGTTTACCTTCGTCCCATGCACAAAATTTTCACCGATTTCACATCAAATCAAGTGGTTGAGCTCAACCCAGAAGAGTCGAAGCATTTGTGTAAAGTAATGCGTAAAACTGAAGGCGAAAAAGTGCTTTTGCTAAACGGCAAGGGGCAACGCGGATTGGCTGAATTAATAAAAGCCCATCCTAAAAAAGCTGAAGTACAAGTACAACAAATTGAAAGCTTTGAGCAACGAGCAAATACTCAACTAACCATTGCCATTGCGCCAACCAAAAACCTCAACCGAATGGAATATTTTGTTGAAAAAGCCACCGAAATTGGAATAGATAAAATTGTACCCATTCTGTGCACTCAAAGTGAGCGCAAAGTGATAAAAACCGACCGACTAGAGAAAATTGCCATAGCTGCAATGAAACAATCGGGGCAACTTTTTCTGCCTGAGATTACTGATTTAATGCCTGTGAAAAAATTCACGGAAACCCACCTAAATGGTTTTATTGGATATTGTCCAGATCATAAAACAAATCCAAGCCTATTAAATGAAGTTAATAACCAATCGAACATCACTATTCTTATTGGACCCGAAGGAGATTTTACCAAAGAGGAAGTTAATTTCGCTCTTTATAATGGCTACAAGACCGTGAGTTTGGGTAACTCAATTTTAAGAACCGAAACTGCAGGTGTTTTGGCTTGTTCATTAATTAGTACTCTAGGTTGAAAAGGATTGTACTCATAGCACTATTGTTTGTCGGCATTGCCAGCAAAGCTCAGCAACCGCAATTGGCCTTATTAAAATACAACGGTGGAGGAGACTGGTACGCCAATTTAGAGACTTCATTACCCAACCTCATTCAATTCTGCAACCAGAACTTAAACAGCAACTTAAATACAGAACAAGCTATTGTAGAAGCTGGAAGCACTGAATTATTCAACTACCCCTTTGTGCATCTCACAGGGCATGGAAATGTAATTTTTAGCAACGAAGAAATTGAAAACCTACGCAATTATTTGTTGGGTGGAGGTTTCTTGCACATTGACGATAACTATGGAATGGACAAATTTATTCGACCTCAAATGAAGAAGGTTTTTCCAGAGCTTGATTTTGTGGAGCTGCCCTTCAACCATCCCATTTATCATCAAAAATTTGACTTTAACAAAGGCTTACCAAAAATCCATGAGCACGACAACGGCTACCCAAAAGGCTACGGCTTAATTCATGAAGGACGCGTAATCTGTTTTTACTCCTTTGAGTGCGATTTAGGTGACGGCTGGGAAGACCAACGTATTCACAACGACCCCGAATCTAAACGCATGGAAGCATTAAAAATGGGTGCTAACTTGGTGGAGTATGTGTTTAAGGGTGAGGGATTGTAATATTCTTTTTCCTGTCATTCCTTAAGATTAGTTTAGTTGAATTTCAGCAAGAAATTCAGAACGAAACTTCTATACGGAATCTAAATATTCAAAAACAATACCTATAATCCTATTTAGAGATTCCGTACAACTATCTCACACGCACTTTCTGCGAACGTACGGTTCGATTACGTTTACGGAATGACGCTTTTTAAAACAGGTTTCTTAAATTATTGCAAAGTGTAATTAACTCCTACCCTACCTCAACACAAACCTTTCCGCCTCGCGCATCAAATCGCTTAGCACACGGTCTTCTTCAACAAATGGAACCACTTTGCGGAATTCGGCAATGTATTCTTCTATGCGTACAGAAGATTTTAGGGGTCTTCTGAACTCCATAGCTTGTGAGGCATTCATTAATTCTATACCTAACACACGTTGTAAATTCTTCACCACTTTGTAGCATTTGGTAACCGAATTGGCGCCCATACTTACGTGGTCTTCTTGTCCGTTGCTACTGTCAATCGTATCAACCGACGAAGGCACACACAATTGTTTGTTCTGACTTACAATACTTGCTGCAGTGTACTGAGGAATCATAAACCCAGAATCTAATCCTGGTTTAGCTACCAAATAAGCAGGTAATCCTCGGTTTCCAGAAATGAGTTTGTACGTTCTTCTCTCTGAAATACTTGCCAATTCTGCACAAGCAATAGCCAACTGGTCTGAAACCAATGCCAACGGCTGACCGTGGAAGTTTCCACCTGAAATTATCTTATCCTTTTCCGGGAAAATGGTTGGGTTGTCGGTAACGGCGTTGATTTCATTTTCTATCACTTTCTCAATATGCTTTAAGGCATCTTTTGAAGCGCCGTGTACTTGTGGCACACAACGGAATGAATAGGGATCTTGAACATGCTCCTTCTTTTGTTTGGCAATTTCACTGCCTACCAAATACTGGCGAATACTTTTTGCGGTTTTAAGCTGACCCGTATGATTTCTGATAATGTGTAAGTCCTCATCAAACGGCTCTACTCTGCCATCGTAGGCATCCAAAGACATGGCTGCAATTAAATCTGCTTTACCGCTCAAGTTTTTAGCGTTTACAAAATT
>CBFICO010000105.1:0-8222 GCA_965661115.1 Salibacteraceae bacterium | reverse complement strand
GCTGTTCCGCTTGGCAGTCAACGATAAAAAAGTAAAAGCTACAGATATAGATAAACTCCTATCTGAATTGGCTGAAAATGGCGTTAATCGCGAAAATCGTCAAATTGCAAAGTATTACTTGTACCGTTTAAGAAAACTGGGAATTGGTGGTAAAGCTCCCAACTTTATGTTGGAGAATACCAATGGTAATTTTACTCAATTAAAAGACTTTAGAGGCAAATACGTTTACCTCGATTTTTGGGCAACCTGGTGCAAACCGTGTTTAAAATCAATGGCTGTAATGCGACAATTGTATCCTAAATACAGAGAGCACGTTGAGTTCATTAGTATAAATATCGACGAAAGAAAACGACGATTCGAAAAGCACATGAGTACACAATCATACCCTTGGACAGTGCTTTATGCTGGAGGAAACGAGCAAATCAAAGAAGATTACGAAATAGTACTCATCCCCTTATACTACCTTATCGATCCAAATGGAAAAATTATTCAGTCTCCTGCTTTCAGCCCTGGTGGCGGAATAGAGAGAACTTTTGAGCAGCTATTCAAGGAAGATGCTCGGGAAGAAATAAAAATTTGGGATTGGAAATTCGACCCTAAAAACAAAGGTGAATAAACCTTTCATCACCAATTCTGTAGCTCGCTGAAATTTTTATTTTTGATTTTGCCGTTTGGCATGAATAAATGTTTACTAAATTCCTCCATAACAGTTTATTAATAGGGCTTCTGCTACTTTTATGTAGTTCTATTATTCTTCCTAATCTTCGGATTGAAGTTAACGAAGGAAAACTTGAAGTTGCCGGACGAATAAGAAACGAGAAGAAAAAGAATCTAGACAGTGCTCGAATTGTTGTTAAAGACAGCTCAGGCAGAACTGTTTTGGACGAAGTTTATACCGATTCAAAAGGTAAATTCAAACTAGACCTTTCTTACAATCAAAAAGTACGTACCTACTTCGAAAAAGATGGATACGTTACAATGTTTGCCACTTTCGATACTAAAGTACCGAGCACTAAAACCTACAAAACACTTTACTACGAAGCCGCCATTACCCTACTCGACGACTCATCAAACTTTAACAAGCAAACGGCTAAGGTTGAGCCGTTTATGAAGGTAGCCTACAACCCCGGCTATGAAATTTTTATTGAAGATTTAGACCATACCCTGTCGTTTATTGATCAGGTTACGGAACCGAACGTAGGAAAACTGCAAATAGCTGGAGCCGTTGTGGATAGCACCGCAGATTCTGCTGCGGTTAACGTATTAATTGAAGTTCACGATTCATTGGGAAGAATTCTTTCTGCCGTTAAAACCGACCCGCAAGGAAAATACGAGCTTGAGGTTCCGCTTATGAGTAAATCTAAATTGTACTTAACTGGAGAGAAATACCATAAATCTCACGCCAATATTGAGGGTTTTGTGCCAGTTGAAAATAAAGAAGATGTTTTCACCTTGAACCACGATTTAATCGTAATTCCCAAAACAGAAAAGATTTCGAATGCTGTAATTCGTCTGCCGCAAAATCAAATTGCATTTGATACATTATCCAGAGCTTTTGTTGACGATACCACTACTAGAGTAAATTACAACTATGCTGTTGAAGTTACCAAACGTAGATTACTGCTTACTGGAATTGTTCTAGGAAGAGGCAGTACTCCACTCAACCGAATGGATATTGAAATATTAGCTGGGGATGCTCCGTTTGGTGAATACAAAATTGAAAAAGATACTTACCGCGTTGAACTGCCCTACCAATCTATAGTTCACGTAAACTACAAAGCAAAAGGCTACCACCCAATTTTTGTAAGTTTAAATACCAATATGGATTTTGATCAAATGGATAGTATTACCCGTTTTGATGTTCCCGTTCAGATGATTGCAAAAGACAATTCTGATATTAATCCAGACGCGTTTGATTTACCTGCCAAAAACTTCTATTATGACGATATTACTGGTGGTTTTGAAGAAGATACTGCCGCTACCAACGAATTTGCTAAAAAGCTTGGAGAAGACGACGGTCAAATTCGAGACACTTCTATTGCAAACGGCTTTTTGGAGTTAACTGCAACAGTATTTGAACCCGCGACTAACGGAAAAATTGAAGAAGGTAGAGTTCGCATTTTAAATGAGAACAAGGCCGTAATTAGCTCTATTACAACCGACAAAAAAGGAAAATTCACTGCAGATTTAGGTTTAAACAAAATCTATTATCTCGAATTTGAAAAAGAAGAACATTACCCCACCATGGTAAAATTTGATACCAAGGTACCAGCGGGTAGAGAAAACCAAAACATTCAGCAGGGAGGTTTAAGAGCGCCAATTATCCACAAGGAAAATCAAATTATGGGTAAAACCATTCCACCTAGTTTAATTGAAGGAAGAGAAATTACAGCCTACTTTTTCAGCGAAGAAGATGATATGTTTGTTGAAGATATGGACGTTTATCTGGCGTTTGAAGACGACGTTAGAAAATATATGCCTTCACGTCAAGAAGCTCCAAAACCACCAAAAGATACTATTCCGCCTATCCAGGCAATTACTATAAAAGGTATTGCAATGAACAAATTGAATGAACCACTCGCAGATTTGGATATTACTCTACTTGAGGACGGTAAGAAAATTGAAACAACCAAAACAGATGAACAAGGTCGCTTTACTTCAACGCTGCCAATTAACAAATCACTTACGGCTGAATTCAGCAAAAAAGGTTACCATACTTCTACTCTGGCGTTTGATACCAAACTAGAAAAACCTAGAAAAATGAAACAACCAACTATCAC
Source organism: Salibacteraceae bacterium (assembly GCA_965661115.1). Lineage (GTDB taxonomy): Bacteria > Bacteroidota > Bacteroidia > Flavobacteriales_G > Salibacteraceae > UBA6770. Next base: position 5,442 of record CBFICO010000105.1, on the reverse strand, counting down.
CGTTCCATCACTTACCATGTATGCGGAAGATGACCTTGCTACTAACCCAGCTGCGTTTGCAAAAAACACCAGAAAATACTCTTTAGACCAGAAAGCTACAGCCTTAAATGCTGACCCATTAGTTGAAAAAGAGTTCAACGAAACCCTAGCTATCATTCCAGATAACCAGAAGCTTGCCCTTGAAGGTAAAACCAAAGATGCTAACGGAAAAACCATAGAATCTGCACTGATTATGGTTTACGAGGGCGCTACTTTAGTAGATTCAGTTCGTTCTGACGAAAAAGGTAATTACGAATTATTGCTTGCGTATCAGAAGGATTACAGAATTGTAATTGAAGATGTAGACTACTTCCGTTCATACGCTGCGGTGAGCACCAAAACCAATGTTAGCAATGAGCGACTAGTAGATAAAAAAGTAAAAGGTTTAGACTTAATTATAGTGAACCGAAAAGAAGCTAAGGTTAACCCAATGGCATTCTTAAAGCCATTTACCAGAGTTAAATTTGATGTCGATAAGGATGAGTTTGTAGAGGTTGATGAAGTTGAAGATAACTTTATGGCTAACCTCTATGTAAAACCTGATCCAGCTCCGAAAGAAGAAAAGGAGAAAAAGCCAAAAGAAGAGAAAGAAAAGAAAAAGCGAAAAAAAGAAGTACAGCTAGATACCGAAGAAATCACTGCAAAACAAATTATTGCTGAACTTCCTACTGAAGAAAAATCTGGTCCAACGGTATCTACGGCAGCTGCTGCTAGACAACAACAAAAGAAAACCAACAAAAACTTAGCTGTTAAAAACGAAGTAATGGGCGATTTCCGCAACATGTTACAAGGAATTCAAACGCAACGTGTTAGAAGTATGCGCGACGTTAACCTAGATATGGAGCGTATTGTTAACACCGGTTATACGGTGTCTAGCGCACCGAAAGATGAAGTTGACGAGAATATGATTAAAGCATTAGAAACGCGTCAAATGCTTAACCAAATAGTTGCTGAAGCGCTAGGGTATAGAAGAAGTGATATTCAGCCTGTATCAACCGATAGTATTTTTAATATCAACTACAGCTACCAAATGAAACACATTCAAGAAGGATTTGGAGTATATGTAGTAGATAGAGATTGGGTTTATCACAAAAACACCATTACACAATACGTTAAGGAAACTAATTGGTGGATCTTGAATAGCTACTTTAAAAATGGTGAAGAAATTAGCGGCAGCATTTACGAAAAAGAACTTATGGCTCTTAAACAACAAAAGGCTGCCAACAATCAATCTAACTAAACACGTTGACAAACAAATCCCAAGCAAATCAACATCAACCAAATGCCCATAATTTCTGGAAAAGTTTAGCAATAGAAAACGATAAGTCGTGGTTGGCTGATGCCTTTTATTCCAATGTGTTTGGTGTTGAGAATATTATTAGATTCAACACTAGTTCCAAAAGAGATATGGAATTCCAGCGGGCAGACATCGATGTTCAGTTGCAAGCCTGGAACAGACATGCAAATGTATCTGAGAAATTTAGAGATGTAGATTACAACGATCTATACATCGAGCTCTTTAGCATGTTTCCTAACGTGAAAGGTTGGATGAGTTCGAGCAAAGCCACTCACCTAGCCTACTTTTTTCCGAATCGAATGATTTGGTTGGACAAAACGCAGCTGATAAACGAATTTGAGCATTTCATTTCACCAGGAATATCCAAGCAAGAAATAAATCAATTAGTGGAAAACTACCCACAGAAAAATGCCAGTGTAAGATCGACTTTAATCTTAAAAGAGCACGCGTATTCCGTACGTTACATAAAAGCCTACAATAAAACCAAAACCAAATCTTGGGATACAATAGGAGTTTCTATACCGTTTAACGCTATAGAAAATCTAGGGGTAAAACTGCAAGAGTTTAGGCTTTAATGGCTGCCAATCGCTCTTCTGCAAAATCAAGGTAGGTTGAATTCATTTCAAAACCGATAAAGTTTCTGTTCAGCATTTTAGCCGCTACAGCCGTTGTACCAGACCCCATAAACGGATCTAATACTACGTCCCCTTCGTTAGAACTTATCTCGAGATAAGGGACACAAACCTTTAAGGGTTTCTGCGTTTTGTGTTTGGTGCGCTCTTTACCCATACAAATTGGCGTTTGAATAAAATTGTGCATTTCATTTACGTGCTTGTGGTTCCACGTTTTGGGCGTTCCTTTGCTAAAATGCACCATCATTTCCATAGAGTTAGCGTACATTTTACGAGTGTGAATTGCAGGAAATGGATTCGTTTTGTGCCAATGAATAACCTTACGAAAATTAAACCCCACCTTCTCTACCAAACGATTGATGTAGGATACAAAATCATCCCCGCAAAACAAATAGCCCGCACCACCTGGTTTTGTAACTCGGTAACACTCGGCTAAAACCTGTTCCAAAAATTGCAGGTATTCTTCTTCGGAGCTATAGCCATCAAACTCAAATTCGGTTACTACGTCCTTATGGTTTTTAAGGGAGGTTACATTCTGCGCCCGAAATTGATAATACGGAGGATCGGTAAATACTAAATCGACAGATTCATCGTCCATTTTTGCCATTCCTTCAAGGCACGATTCAAGGTATATCTTGTTTAATTTCAACATATTACTTGACAACTAAGTATTTATTTATTCTATTCGATTGATCTTCTTTAAGCTCCAAAGCTTGAATGGTTTTTTCAACCAATTCCTTAAAATCTGAATTGTAAAAATGACGTAACAACAAGCCACAACTCTTTGCCAGTTTCCAATTGGCCTTCTGTACACCCAATGCTAGATTCTTTACCAATTGCTCGTTGCAATAATTGAGTCGTTTTAGCGCTCCAATCGCATTCTGACGAGCAATAAAATCAAAACTGTTTGAGGTATAATCTACCAACTCGTTCATCACTACTTCCGATTTTTCTTGCATGGCTTTAATCTCCAGCCACTGAATGCGCACATTTAATCCTCGTGTACCCATAACACCATTCGTTTGCTCCAAATAATAATTGGTGTTCTCCGGAAAATTTGAAACCAATCGTACCAAAGCTAATAGAATCACATCATAGGAATTGGCTTTTAGCAACTTGCTCAACTCACCTTCGTATTGCTTATCCATTTTAGACCAAGCACTCAGCACCGCTTTTTGCAATGGTGGATTATTGGATTGAATTAAAGCCGATACTTCAGCACTTACCTTAACCCCAGCCAGAACCAACTGCTTCATTGCTTCCGCTTTTGTGAGGTAAAACGACTCTTGTTCAAAAACCTTTCTCAGCACCGCTTGCTTCTTTTTAATAGACTCTTTTCGCAAATCAATTAAGGCATAATAGCGGTCAATCATATTAGTGGCAAACTGAGCTTGATTCAGCTTCCAATTAAGCGGTCTTTTGAATTGCATTTGCTTTAAAATTTCAGCATTTGGATCAAACAACACATACTTGATTTTATCCTTTTCAGTTTTTGAAATTTGTAAAGTGTCTATTGTGTTTTCTATCCAAAATTGCTTTCTAGATATTCTACCCGACTCAAAATGAATCTCTACCCAAACCGGCATTTTAAAAGTGGCTACTAGCGGCGTGGTATCCTGAAACTGCTCCACAAACAGATCGTAAGATTTTTGTTTTTTGTTTTCTTCAAAAGAAACGTTTAAGTGTGGCTCGCCACCTTTTGCCACCCATTGGTCTATAAACCAACCAATTTCTTGACCCGTAGTATCGTGAAAAGCATCGATTAAATCTTGCGTATTTACACTTTGATAAGGGTGGTCTTTTAAGTACTTCTGAATTCCCAATCGATACTCCTCGTTTCCAACCACATAGCGCAACATTTTTAACACCCAACTTCCTTTTAGATAATGCCTAGAGCTGTTGGCTTGGGAGTGCCCAACGCCTCTATGATCGTTACGCCCAGCAGCCAACGCAGCCAAGCGGTTATCGTTCATCATTTTTTGGAATTCGTCGTCACCAAAAACATGACCCGAAACTAAACAGTGATAATAAGTCGCAAAACTCTCTTGTAGCCAATGATGTGCTGGACTTCTACTTGTAACCATGTCTCCAAACCATTGGTGCGCCAGTTCGTGGCCGTTTACATAAACGTAATTCGCATCGTTGTAAGCTATACTATCTACATAGAAAAAATCACCAAACACAGTAGCCATGGTGTTTTCCATAGCACCGTATGGAAAATCTTGCACCGGAATTTGAGAGTACCTTCCACCCCAAGGATAAGGCACACCGATTTCGTTTTCTAGGAAATCAAAGATCTTTTTTGAATGACGGTAAGTAGGTTCGGCGCGTTCTTTTTGATTGGGGTAATAATATTGATTTAACAGCACTCCAGAAGTACTGCGTTCTCTTTTAATTTCATATTCTCCAATGCCCAACATTATAAGATAAGGAGCATGAGGTCTTGCCATGCGATACATCCATATCTTTTTATTTCCTTCCGTTTCTGCTGATTCTTCAAGCATCCCGTTTGATAAAACTTGATACCTTTTATCTACCGTTACGGCAATTCTGGTGGAGATTTTATCCGCCATGTCATCAAACATTGGAATCCAATGACGATTGTCTATGCCCTGTCCTTGCGTCCAGATTTGTTTTCTGCATCGTCCAGTCGGATCATCCCAACCAATAAAATACAAACCTTTTCTGGGTGTAGCAGAATACTTTATCATAAGCTGATGCATGCTGCCTAACTCCAAATTCTTGTCGAATTTGAACACAATACCTTTCTTAGAAACCGTGAATTCAATCTGGTTTCCGTCAAAATTTACTTGCTCAACGCTTAGGTTTATTCCATCCAAGAACAAACTATCAACGTTGCTTCTTAGCACTTTAAATCGGTGAAAAACCGTTCCGTTTACTTTTCCTTTTTCGGGCTCAAAGCTGAGTTGTAAGTTCATTTCCTGAAAATCGACAAAACGCTCTCTCGGAAATCGGTTGATATCATCCAAATAACACAAGGTATCTTGCGCAACTACTACTTGAGAAACGAATAGTGTAAGAAATGCGAAAAAATATTTAATCATTCTAGGTGTTTACTTTTATTCGATTCGGAGCTATTACCCATTAAGCTATTGAGGATAGACATTATAAAGCTGAGCAACAATGCCCACCAAAATCCATTCACCTCAAAACCATCCACCGCCCAATCGGCAAGCAGAATAATTATGGCGTTTATGGCAAACAGAAACAAGCCTAAGGTTAAAATAGTAGCTGGAATGGTTAATACAATTAGAATGGGCTTTAGAATGGTATTAAAAATAGACAGCACAACCGCCACCACAATGGCGGTCATAAAACCATCAACGGTTACACCTGGAAGCAAATAAGCCCCCAGCACTACTGCTACTGAAGAAATCAAAATTTTAGTAATCCAGTTCATGTTAATTCAATTATATGGGAGCAACTGCCTGCATTAAGTATCCGCATATAAGC
>CBFICO010000104.1:0-8299 GCA_965661115.1 Salibacteraceae bacterium | reverse complement strand
GGAATTGTAGAACTAAAATTTACTGTGGGTCCGGTTAAAGGATTTGCCAAGCTTACCGATAATCTTCCAGAGGGTGTAATTGCCGAAGCGGTGGAAATGGGTGATGCTACCTTCACGTTTAGTAACGGGATACTTAAAATCATTTGGTTAAACTTCCCTTCTGACAAAGAGTTTAGCGTAAAATACAAACTAAAAGTTAGCGAGGGTGCTCCAGCAAACTTCGATATTGGTGGTAAGTTCTCCTACTTGAAAAATAATGAGAAACGAAGCTATTCAGTTTTTAAGAAAACCATTTCAACCGGAGCAGCTTTAGCAAACAACACCGAAGATACCGAAGCCACTCAAGAAAAAATTGAAGCTTATGCCAAGGTAGTTAGAAAGGTGGAAAACCTCGGATCCGATTACTATAGGGTAACGCTTGATATTACCAAGCAAGGTATTGAAGGTTTTTGTAAGATTCAAGAACACACCTCTTTCGGAGGAAAAATGAAAGAAGGAGATTTAAACGGAGCAATCTTTAGTTTCATTAAAAACAAAGGCAAGTTTGTTTGGATGGCCTTACCTCCAGAAGAAAATTTCACTGTTTCTTACACTTTAGACTTGAAAAACGCAAAGGACAAAGACGTAAGTATTCTGAGAGGTCATTTTTCATTTTTGGATGATAACGTCACTAAAAAAGTGGACATTATAAACGAAGGTGAAGAAGCTTTAGCAGAAAACACTTCAAACGAATCTGATTCCAACACTGAAACTAATACTGATAATAAAGAACCAGAAACAACAGAAACAATTGCTGAAAACACCTTACCAGTTGTTCCTCCAACAAATACAAATACCGACAACAATTCTGATAATGACAATACACAGAATCAAGAAAACCAAGTTGAAGAAGAGACGGAACTCGAAGAATCAAATACTAAGGAAATAGCAGAAAACACATCAACTACCGAAACAGAAGGTGAAACCACCAATGAAAGTACTCCAGAAGAAGAAGAAGAAGAAGAAGAAGTGACAGAAGAAACAACTCCTACTGAAACGGAAGAAATAGCCGAGAATACGGAAGGTAATACTGAAGTAGAAAACACTGAGGAAGAGCCTGAAGAAACAATTGAAGACACTCCAGTTTTGGAAACAGTTCCAGAAGAAATTGCTGAAGAAGTATCCGCCGGTAATTCGGAAGAAGAGACTGAGGATCAAACAGAAGAAAGCGTTGAAGAGCCATTAGTTGCTGCCAATACTCCTAAGCCAAACCCTGTGGTTGATAATTCATTCGGAGTTAAATCGGGAGTAAATTACAGAGTGCAAATAGCAGCAGGTAAAAATGTAGTTGACAAAGCCTATTTCGAAAAACGACACAACTGGACAAATGACTTTGTAATTGAAAACCATAACGGTTGGGTAAAGTACACTACAGGATCTTACCAAGTGTATAAAGATGCTAGAGATAACCGCGAAATGGTTAACCAAGGTGACCACAAATTTGACGGTCCTTTTGTAACTGCTTACAATGAAGGTATTAGAATTACTGTTCAAGAGGCGCTAATGATTAGCAAGCAGAAGTGGTATAAGTAGAAAAAAATTATTCCCAGTCTTTTATTTATTAGTTACTTTAGGCCGATTATTGCAATTAGCAAAATGAAGTCAATCCTACTAGGAATATGTGTTGCTTTTGCCTCGTTAGCAGGCTTTTCTCAGGCTGATAGTAGTTCAGTTGATGATTTTGCATTAGATACGCCAACAAACGATACCACTGAAAAAACCAATGATTTCAGACCAATTATCTCCCTTTCAGGTGGTTGGCTGGCATTCTATGGTGATGTTACCAATAATCAAAAGGCCAACGGATTCCTGCTCTCTAACCTAGCAACGGATTTTAGTATTTCTTTTCCTCTGAAAAGCAGTTTTTACATCACCTTTCGCACCATGCTTGGTAAAGTTTCTGCCAACGAGAGAAGTATTGACCGAAACTTAAATTTTAATAGCCGAGTTCAAACATTTGGCGGTGAGGTAAGTTACAATTTCAACCATTTTTTAAGCGAAAAAAGAGTAATAGATCCATACTTATCTCTAGGTTTTGATGCTCTAGTGTTTAATTCCAAAACCGATTTGTTTGATGCAAACGGAAATCAATATTACTACTGGAGCACGGGAGACATTATGGACAGAGAAGAAACTCCTGAAAACATTGCTTCTGCACAAGCTTTACAACGAGATTACAATTACGAAACTGACATTAGAAAAAGTGGAATCAGCAGCGCGCCTAATTACGAGAAATTCGCTTTTGCTGTTCCTGTTGGGGCGGGTGTTAACGTAAGAATGAGTCACCGAATGCACGCGCACATTGGAGCCACTTACAGTATTTTATTATCGGATATGGTTGATGGTGTTTCTAAAGGTGGAGTTGGAGATTACAAAGGACCTGGAAAACTTGACGGAATTCTCTATAGCCATGTAGGTTTAAGCTTCGATTTATCCAAACACAAGTTTGAAAGCGAATACGATGATAAAATTAGCGATGAAGAATTAGCCAACATGACAACTGGAGACGCAGATTTAGACGGGGTACCTAACCTGCAAGATAATTGCCCAGAAACTCCAGCCGGAATTGAAGTAGATGAAAAAGGTTGTCCGTACGATGAAGATAATGACGGCGTACCCGATTACAAAGACCTAGAACTAGGAACTGATTCTACTTTGGTGGTTGACACTAACGGAGTTGGACTCACCCAAGAAGATATTGAAATGATTGCACTTCGTTTCTTGGACGAAAATGGGGTTCTATCTTCTTATGAAGACACAATCTACACCAACGAATTACCGAATAAGAGCGCTCGAGTTAAAAAGAAAAAATACAGTGTTCAGGTTGATGCCGATTCGCTCACTACGGAACAAGCTGGAGATCTGTTAAGCAACGAAACACTCAAAAGTGTAAAAGACGGTGATGACAACACCATGCTAGTTGGTGAGTTTGACGACATAAGTGAAGCTTTGGCCAAAAACAAAGAGCTAAAAGACAAAGGGATTTCTACCCGTGCGATAGTAGAAGAAACCGTAACAGGAAAGGTAATTACTGCTGATACGCGTGGAGAGTTTGTGGGAGCAAGCGCGGGTAAATCTGCACCAGCAGGTACAGTTTTCAGAATACAAATTGGCGCATTTAAGAGAGAAGTTAAAAAGAACATATTTGGTGATCTTGATGTGATTGGTATTAAGAGCGGCGATGGTTACACTAGATATTACACGGGCAACTACTCCAGTTATGACCAAGCAGCTGATGCAAAAGTTAAGCTCAAAGGAGAGGGTTATGGCGATTGTTTAGTAAAAGCGTTTAGCAAAGGTGAACAAGTTTCAATATCAGGCGCCGGTGCTACATTCGATCCAAACTACAAACCAGGAGGCTCTGGTAGTAATGCTCCTGTTGGTTCAGATAAGTCAAAGGTTAAGTTTAAAGTTCAGCTGGGCGCTTATAAAGCGGCAATTCCTATGGACCACTTCAAAAAAATCCTGAAGCTAGGTAAAATACAAGACGAAAGAGCTGCTAGCGGAATGACCAGATACTACGTGGGTTCGTTTAGCAGCTACGAACAAGCTGAAGCTTACATTGCTGAACTTGGAGATTTTGATATTACTGATGCATTTGTTGTTGGAGAGTACGATGGAAAAACCATTACAGCAAAACAAGCGTTAGATATTCTAAAATAATTAGCTACCTCTACCCGTTTGCTCTACTTTTGAGTAAATGTCCAAAAATTACATACTACAATTTGTTCTGTTTGCATTATTATCTGGCTTAAGCGCGTCTTCTTACGCTCAGAAAAAATTACTTAATGGACAAATTATTTCAAAGAAGGACAGCAGCTATTTAGTTGCAGTTCATGTACTAAATACTTCCACTAACCAAGCCACAAACTCTGCTAGTGATGGCTTTTTTACCATGCCCTACACTCCAGGAGACACCATAGTGCTTACCTCTATTGGTTACAACGATCATTACTTATATACGGGTACGTTTTGGATTCCAAGTGGGCAAATGATATCCATTTATATGACAGAACGAGTGTATTCCTTACCCGGTTTTGATGTGAACCAATACAGCTCTAAGCAGGCATTTAAAGAAGACTTTACCAACCAACAACCAGCAAAACCAATAATCAACGAATTGTTTCAGTATGACGAACCGAGCGAATTGGAAGATGTACCAACAGACTTAAACGCTCATATACCTCTGGGAAGCCCTATAACCAAACTGTACAATAAGTTTGGACGTGAAGCCAGAACGGCAAAAAAATTAGCCAAATCAAAAGCAGAGTTAGAACGACAAAAAACCATTGAAGAACGCTACAATCCTGGTGTGGTTCAACGCGTTTTAGAACTCGATTCGAAATTGGAAGCTGAAAAGTTTATGGAAGGTTGCCCACTTGAAGATGAATTCGTGCTTAAAGCCAAAGAATACGATATTGTAAAAGCAATCTTGGATTGCCAAAACAATACAAATCCAACTTCTAAATAAGCCTTAATCTTACTTCTTTATAAGTCTAAGTATTGATTTAACGCCATTTGCGTTTACCTCTGCCAGATAAACGCCTCTAGATAGTTCATTAAAGTCTAGCTCCAATTGGTTATCCCCTTCTCTTTTATCCACCTGTACAACCTTACCAGATACGGTAGTGATTTTGGTTACGTCAAACTCTGAATTACTCCTAAGCATTACCTTTTGTGCGAATGGATTTGGAAACACATTAATGTCGCTCTCGTTTAACACCTCATCAATTCCAACGCAATTCTCAACCCATACATAAGATTCTGTTGCTCCTTTACAGCCATTTGTATCCGTATATTCATAGCCAATTCTATGCGAACCAATGGTTAATTTTCCTGGATCAAAACGAGCGTTTGGTCCACCATTGATGAGGTACAAACCACCAGACGGTGTGCCACCAGTTAATGTAAAAGCGCTTTCATCTTCACAATAATCTGTTTTTTGCAAGGAAAGTGTTGGAACTGGATTTTCTCTAATCTTTACAACTACCGAATCCACACCTGTACATCCAAATTGATTAATTAGTGTATGAACTGCCACATAATCACCAGCGGTTAATCTACTAGGTCTGAACTTACAGTTATTGATAAACAACATCCAAGTTCCACCATTCCATGTTCCATTGGCCTCTACTGGAGTTAAAACAACCTCATCTTTTTCCGATTGACAATAAACAGTATCCTTATCAACCACCGCTGCATTAGGAAAATCATTTACCTTAATGTTTATTGTTTTGGTGTCACTAAGTGCTCCAGAAAGCGCCCTTAGTGTTACAGAAAAAGTTCCTGGATTATTAAACACAGCCATAGGGTTTCTTTGAGTAGATCCGCTTGTTGTTGCACCAGAAAAAGTCCACTGCCAAGCATTTACATTTCCATTAGATTTATCGGTAAAGTAAACGGTATCTCCAGCGCAAATACTTGTTTTAGAAGCTGAAAAATCAGCTCTTGGTCCATCGACAAAACCCTCGTATATAAGCGAAAAATTCTGACTCCCACCACTCAAAAATCCCTTGTGGGTTATGCGTAAATAGTAGTTTCCTGCTGGTAAAGTTGGATAATAAATATGCTCTACATTATCTCGAATATTATCTCCTTTTGTTGCAACTGCTGTTGGAATTAAAGGGTTTAGTCGGTAAGGGTAATAGGTTGCATTGTTATTTGCATTTACCAAACGAACATCTAAATCGTTCACCAATTTTATTAAGCGATTATTCAGAGCTGGCGTGTGCACCGAACCTTCAACATCTGTCCAACAAATGGTGATTTTTACTGGCGTTGACCCGTTCGAAAATAACAATCGTTCATTTTTGCCGCCATTGTTAAGAGTTAACTCTTCTATTGTAGTTGAACTGCTTGAAATAGCACGAGCCGCTTTAAGCGTATTCATCAATCCCCATCCAAACTTATAGTCAGGGCCCGCAGTGCTACCCGCCTCGTCAGCCGTATGGATAACCAACCCCTTAAGTGTTGCAGCTCTCATGTAAGATCCGTTTTCAGCTTTGTAATGCTGTTGTAACAAAATACATGACCCAGCAACATTTGGAGAGGCCATACTGGTACCGTTAGAGTTTCCGTACGAAGTATTTGAATTATTTGTAGTGCTATACACCTGCAGACCATTTCCGACAATGTCGGGTTTAATTCTGCCGTCGTCAGTAGGTCCCCATCCACTAAAATTGGTCATTGCCACTCCGTTGGGGTTTGACCAACCATTGGTTAAATCGCCAACTGCTCCTACCGTAAGTATATTTTTTGCAGTTGCATAAGTTGGAATACAATCGTAATCGCCGTCTTTTTTTCTTGCTGCACTCGACGTAGCCCATGAAGATCCATTCCAAAATCTATGCGTTCCACTGTAACTATCATTTCTATCGTTTCCTGCCGCTTTTACAATTAAATAATAGGGAGCCAAACGTGCCATTCTATCCCAGGCTCTGGCTCTGTTGTCATAAAAACCAAATTGATAGTCTTCGAATGAATTTACAGAAGCGTTGCCCCACCAAACCCAACTTCCTGTAGAGTTACTCCAACCAGCAGCAGTTCCGTACGAGTGATTCGACACTAGTAATCCTTGAGAAGCAGCAGTTGACATTTCGGATGCATCACTATCCCAATCATATGCCCATAAGGTAGCTTTAGGTGCCATTCCTTTTGCAGAGCCACGCACGCCCGATGCTACAAGTGTTCCCGCTACATGAGTTGCATGTCGATTTGTACCAGTTGGAACATCTCTTCTAAGCACTCGATTTCCGAATTCTTGGTGAGTGTGACGAACTCCACCGCCATCCCATTCACCAACAATCATATTCTGACCTTCTAGGTTAAAACCTTGGCCTCCATTTCCGTGCACTTTATCGGTAGATATGGTTTTTGCGGCATTTCGATTATTCGTGGTATTATATTTTGGAGCTCCATTTTCATGCAAACCTACCAAGCGCATATAGCCCGATTCAGTTTCTATTTCTATTGGCCAATTGTTTTTCTTAGCTTCTATTAGCGCTTTGGCTAAGTCAATGCTGTCTTTAACTCTCCATTCTTCGGAGAATTCGAGTAACTCTTCAACTGCCGTGTTTTGAATAACAATTTCTTCTGCTGTTTGTGCATTTATGGTGTTTGTGATTGATAAAGCTGCTGTAAATAAGAATGTAATCCCCTTGTAAATTTTCATGCTGCAAATGTGCCTTATTTCTTTTATAGATTTTGTGATTTCTTTGTGAAATGCGATTTTATCTCTGTAACACCCTACTACCCTTTTTGGTTTGTTTCTTTTTTGGTTTTAACGGGTTTACACAAGACACCATCCCAAACGCAGGAGATAGAATAATAACAGACGAAAAAAAACGCGATTTTAACTTTGATGACTGGAAACAGCGCAGTAATAGACATTGGCAAGGACTCGACCTTGGTATAAATATGTTGCTCTATGAAAATGGAACAAAACCTCCTGCGAGTTATAATTTTTTAGCGCCCAATACAGGTCGCTCGTTTTATTTTGGCATCAACGCTCTTGAGAAAGACATAACCATAAATGGCGAATACATAAAGTTCATAACGGGATTAGGTTTCGATTTTTACAATTTTCATTTATCAGAAAATGCCATATTGCGTTCTCAGAACGACAGTCTGATGGGTTTGGTTGACACGACTAACGCCTTCTCTAAAAACAACGTGCAAAGCAGTTTTATAACTGTTCCGTTGCTTTTAGCATTCAACACTAACGTAAAGCATTCAAAAGCTTTTCATTTTGCTACTGGAGTCATTTTAGGCTACAGGCTATGCGGTAACCAAAAGGTTGAATACAGCACCAACGGCATGGAAACCACCATTGAACAAAAGTGGCCGATGCACCAACAACCATTCAGCGCAGCGCTTACCTTACGCTTCGGTTACGCCAATTACCACATTTTTGGTAATTACGGTCTTATTAATTTCTTTAAAAACGGTGAAGCTCCAGAGGCGAATAGTCTGGTAATTGGAGTTAAAGTGCTTCCTTGGTAATTCTAACCAAACCTTTCCAATAAAAAGTAACCCGCAAACCCTATCAAAAATAACAACCCAAGAATGGAAAGTAAGTTCAGCCATTTCGGAAATTGATACCCTTCCTCTTTTTGAAGTTTAAGAAACGAACGGTAATTCAAAGCCGCTAAAAAAGGTGTCGTCAAAAAAGAAATGGTGGTTGCAAAATCAACCAATTGACGCATGTTTTCTAACACCAACAACAAGATTAAAACCGCGCCCAATGTTAGTGCAAATAGCC
>CBFICO010000103.1:0-8527 GCA_965661115.1 Salibacteraceae bacterium | reverse complement strand
TGATTTTAGTGAAAAGAATATTGAGAAATGGATTGTGCTCTCTGGAATCAAAAAAAACATGTACGGATTAGGTTTACTAGTAAAAGTAAAGGCCGCATTTTTAGAGTTGTGTGCTCAACGTAATGTAATTCCAATTAGCACCTTTAACCGAATGATAGCCAATATTGTGCAGAATGAACCTGCCCCATACATATACGAACGCTTAGGGTACCGCTATCGCAATTTTTTACTGGACGAATTTCAAGACACTAGTAAAACCCAATGGTACAATCTACTTCCTTTGGTTGAAAACGGATTGGCCTTCGGAAAAAGTAGCTTAATTGTGGGAGATGCCAAACAAGCCATTTATCGTTGGCGAGGAGGTGATGCGGACCAATTGGTTTACATGCCTAAGATAAATGACAAAAATGCCGACGAAGTCACTAAAGAAAGAAGCAACGTTCTGGAGCAATACGTAAATGATTTGGTGTTGGATGCCAATTGGAGATCGAGCAAAACCATTGTTGAATTTAATAATCACCTGTTTACTGAGTTAGCGAAACAAAAACCTGGAATAGTGGAAGATGTTTATAGCCAAGTTGCACAGATACCCATACAATTAGAAACCAAAGGATATGTAAACTACTCAACGCTTTATTATCAAAACGAAAGCGACCAACTCGCTGAAAACAGAATCACTATTTTAACCAAGCACGAACAAATGGGAGAAAGAGTATTTGAGAAAATACAGGAACTCCTAAATGCCGGATTTAGAAAAAAAGATATTGCCATTCTATGCCGAAGTAACCATAACATCAGCGAGCTATCAAGGCTTCTTCAGCCAAAAACTGATATCATTACTAGCGAGGGTTTACTTTTATTCAGCCATCCTAGCACACTACTGGTTTTATCAGCTTTAAAATACTCGATACTAATAAATGAAACCGACACCAACACCATAAATAAGCAAAGCATTTTAGCCTGTGAAATCATTTCGCTATTAATAGAACTCCAAAAAATAACGGGAGAAACGCACAGCGTTTTGCAAAGCCTAGCACAAGACGGCAGCTCCACCAACCTGCAAATGGCACTTTCTTCTGTTGGAATTTCTTTTAATCCTTTAAACTTTATTGATCAAAACCCTTATCAACAAATAATTGCTATTCTTAGCGAGTTGCAAATTGAAGAAAAACCCGGACCCTATATCAGTCTATTATTAGACAAAGCCATGGAGTTCTGCAAAAAGTACCCTGAAAAAACAGTTCACTATTTTATTGAATGGATAGAAAAAAAAGGTACCAATTTGAGCCTTGAATTGCCAGAGAATCAAGATGCCATCCGAATTATGACGGTGCATAAATCAAAAGGACTCGAATTTCCAGCTGTAATTTTTCCGTATGCCAATGGTTCGGTAACAGTGGATCAAAGTATTTGGGTGGATCCAGCGCCATTTGGTATTGACCTACCCGCAGCCACTATAAACTGCAGTGAGCGTCTAACCCAAACAAGATTTGAAAATGAATTTGAATCTGAAAAGGCCAAAACTTGGCTCGATACCTTCAATATCTATTATGTGGCTATGACCAGAGCCGAAAGGGCGTTATACATTATTGCCGATGTTGGAGAAAGAGAAACGCGGAGTAACATGCGCAAACTTTATCAGCCTATTTTGCAAGAACTGGCAGGGTTTGACGAGGAAACTGAATCTTATGCTATAGGAGAACTTGTAGCCCCTGACTACCCAACCGACCTTGAATCTTCTCATGATTCATCGTTTGAAATAGATAAAATTTACACCGATAATTGGCTTTCAACGTTAAAGATTGCCCCCGTAAATATCGAAGGTTCTGAGTCAACTGATTTTGGTAACCTCCTCCATAAAACCCTGCGAAAAATTAACCACTCAGACGAATGGCCACAGATCAAAAAAGAATTAGAAAACAGGCCTAATATCGAATCAGAACTGTACCAAAAATTGATTCAACAACTCGACCAATTGTTCAATTCCAACGAATTCAAACAACTGTTTAACACACCCGGAAAGCGCTTTAAAGAACGTGAATTAACGAATAATCAAACGCAAAATTTAAGACCTGATTGTGTTATTGTTGGTAAGGAAAAAGCTATTGTAATCGATTATAAAACGGGAAGTGAAGAAGAGAAACACAAACTTCAAATCATTGAATACTGCGCTGCAATTGAAACAATTGAAAACAAGCCAGTTAAAGCTTACCTTATTTATACCGAGAAAGTCCAAATCGTAAAAGTGAGCTGATGATCGAAAAGTACCTGTATCAAGATTTACTCAAAGACGATTTGTACGAAATACTGAGGCTACGCACTGAGGTATTTGTGGTTGAACAAAATTGTCCCTACCAAGATTGTGATAATCTTGACCAACATTCTGTTCATTATTTCATTCGTAAAAACAATCAAATTGTGGCATACTTGCGCTTGTTGCTTCCCAAAAACGAGGTTGTAAAAATTGGAAGAGTAGTCGTCAAAAAAACAGAGCGTATGAACGGCTATGGAATTGAAATCATGAAGGCAGCAATTGCAGATTGCCAGAAGGATTACAAAGATCAATTACTCAAAATATCGGCACAACAATATTTAGATAAGTTCTATACCAACCTTGGATTCAAATCAACTGGCAACAAATACTTGGAGGATGGCATCCCTCATCAAGAAATGGTGATGCGTTTTTAGGAATACCTAACATTTCTTTTCTGCTGATATATATTCTTCCTCTCCTATTTCCAAAAACACTCCCTGCTCATTGTTAAGCATATCTTGAATTCTTAATATATCTGGATAAATCTTAGCTTCAAACAAGTGTTTTTCATAGCGTGCTCCAATTACCGTAATCTCTTCAAAAGATTTACTTGAGATTATCTTGTAAAAATGTTTGTTGTTCTGAAACTTGAGATAAACAGGAAACTCCATCTGTCAAAAATATACCTTTGAAAGCATGATAAACGAAGTGATTTTTGCGACCAATAATGCTCACAAATTGCAAGAAATTCAGCAAATTGTAGGCGATCAAATCAAGATTTTGAGCTTAAAGGATATTGGTTTTACAGGAGAAATTCCAGAGACACAACCCACCATTGAAGGCAATGCCCAACAAAAAGTAAATTACATATTCGAGCGTTTTCAAAAACCTGTTTTTGCAGACGATACAGGACTAGAAGTTGAAGCACTTAACAGGGAACCCGGTGTGTATAGTGCTCGTTATGCGGGAGAAAATTGTTCATTTGAGGACAACGTGAACCTATTGTTGAAAAACTTAGGATCAAACAACAACAGAAAAGCAAGATTTAAAACCGTAATTGCCATGCAGTTTTCGGAAAACCAGACCGAGCTTTTTGAAGGAATTGTAGAGGGTGAGATCACTAATCTACCAAGTGGTAATGGAGGCTTTGGTTACGACCCCATCTTTAAACCCAAAGGGTTTGAACTGACTTTCTCCGAAATGTCTGCTGAACAAAAAAATGCCATCAGTCACCGTGGGTTAGCTACCCAAAAACTTGTAAAGCATCTGAAATCTTTGTTATGAGAAAATTTAAAGTTATTGCTATTCTGATTTTACTCGCCGCCACAGCAATCGGGATATACTTTTTGTTTTTTGCCACTTTTAGTAGTGGTTACCGTGTGGGAACTATTATTAAAATGAGTAAGCGCGGTGTGGTGTTCAAAACAAACGAAGGTCAACTGCATACGGGCGGTGTTACTGCAGGGGCTGAAGGCGAATTGGCCTCTACCATTTGGGATTTTTCAGTAGAGCGTGGAAACGAACAAGTACTTACCGATATTAGCAATGCCGCTGACAACCAGCAAAGAGTTAAGCTATTCTATGATGAAAAATTCTTTCAGTGGGATTTTTTGGCGACACTAAGTATTTTGTTACCGGAGTAGAAACATTGCCTAAACCAACTTCGAACGCTGAAGAGTATGTGTTTGACTAGCTATTTTTAGCTACTATGCCCTGGCTTCAATAAATCAAGCACCGTTTTTACAGGGTTAAAGGTGGAAAGCGGAACCTCAACAAAAAATGTAAGCCAATTAGCCATTGCACCATTCCATAGGCCGGGCAACTCCATAGCTTTTATAGTTTTACCTTCAAAAGATTTTTCTGAAATAAAGCCCGTTTCTTCGTCTCTATAATCCAAAAGGTCAAAGGGGTTTCCATTAACATCCTTTTTCCAAAACACCAAATCAACGGGGTTAAAATGAGTGCTGGACATAAGAATATCATGCTGCACTTGATTTGAAATATCGATTTGAGCTTTTTCTACAATCTGTAAAGTGCTGCTGCCGTTTTTCTGTTTTACCCAAAAAGGACCACCACCAGGTTCACCAGTATTTTCTACCATTCCGCACACCCGAATCGGACGATTAAGCGCTGCCAATAATTCTTCTTTTCTTGAAAGATCAAGTTGAAGTTCTTCTTTGCAGAACGCACTTGCTTCATTTAAGTGATCTGCTTTTACTTGCTCAATCAAAGCAAAAATTTGGTCGCGCTTTCTCAGTAAAACTTCAGCCAACAACTTCTTATAACTCGAACTTTCAGGTTCTAATTCTGGTATAGTAACGTTGTCGATATTCTTTATGAAAATCAAATCGGCCTCAACCTTATTTAAATTTTCTATCAATGCTCCATGTCCTGCCGGACGCATTAAATAATTGCCGTCAACTAATACAGGGTTGTTATTTAAATCAACCGCTACGGTATTTGTTTCATTGTGCTGATACGAAAATGAAATTTCAAAGTCAACATCAGAAAAACGATTTATGTATTTTCCGATTTCAGCTTTAAACAATTGTTCGTGCTGCTCAGAAATTGTAAAATGAATGGATACCCTGTCATTTTGTTTGGCATAAGTTACACCTTCAATCATGTGTTCTAAAATTGGCGACTCCGCACCGGTATTATGCCTATGAAAAGGTATTACCGCTTTTGGTTTTGCACCGAAATTTGTCCCTTTTTGAGTAAGTACAAGCTTTAGTAGTTCAGTAATCAGCGTTTTGTTTGTTGGGTCAAAATCACCAGTAAACTGCTGAAGTAACTCCTCCGAAAATGCAAAGTTTGAAATCCGTGCTGCAAACTGTTTAGTTGCTTCGTTTGCTTCTTTACCGTTTTCTAGCAGTTCAAGTCCAGCATAAAGCTCTTTAAACATGCGTGTTGCAGCACCGCTAGCAGGTACAAACTTTAAAACTGAACAATGTTTTTGACGTTGGTTATAAGCCTTGATTAATTCTTCTGTTTCATTCTCTGAAAACTGCAAGATGCCGTCTCCCACTGTTGCGGGTCGATCAAGGTTTATGAAGGAAAAACCTATTTTAAATCTTTCTATTTGCTTTTGCAGCCTGTTTTCCATGGGTGAAATTTAAGGTAGTGATATGGAATAATTTCGATTACTTAACTTCCATCAAAACGTAAGCGTCATTCCTGCGAAAGCAGGAATCTATATACTTCTTTAGATTCCTTGTCAAGCAAGGAATGTCGGAGTACATATAATATTCTACTATCACTCTAAATTTTAAGAAATCAAACCTAAAATTTTGTGTGCGATAAACATCCAAAAAGATGTTAGGAAATTTGAAGGCGTTCTATGGCTTTGACGCCGTATTTTAGCGAAACATTTTGCACTTTCGCGTGCATTAAATCATAGTCAAGAGTTTACAATATGAAATTATACCGATTCACATTTTTAATAGCACTTTCATTACTTACAATAAATGCTTGTAAATCAGAAAGTAAAAAAGAAGAATCTACTGAAAAAGCAGCAGAAGAAATGATACAATTTGATGATAAACACACCTTCGCAATTCCGTCGGAGGCAGTAATTAAACACCTAGACTGGAAAGCCAATGTAGATTTTGACAGCAAAGTGATAACCGCAACGGCTACATACAAAATCGAAACATCCTCTAATGCTACAAAAATTGTATTTGATACTAAAGATAGCCTTGAGGTATCTGCAGTAAGAGTTGATGGACAAGATGCCGAATTTTCTTTTGGTACAAATGATGAATTTCTGGGTACTCCTTTAACCGTGCAGATTTCCTCTGGTGCAAAAGAAGTGGCAATTAACTATAAAACTAACCCGAGTGCTTCGGCAGTGCAATGGTTGAGTCCTCAACAAACAGCAAATAAAACAGCTCCGTTTTTGTTCACACAGTCTCAAGCTATTTTAGCAAGAAGTTGGTTTCCTATCCAAGATGGCCCTGGTATCAGATTTACCTACAACGCTGAAGTTACCGTTCCGTCCGGAATGATTGCTCTTATGTCTGCCGAAAATCCAACAGCAAAAAATGAAAATGGGGTGTACAACTTTGCCATGAAACAACCTGTTCCTGCATATTTAATGGCTTTAACCATTGGAGATGTGGAATACAAAAAACTAGGCGATCATACAGGAATTTACGCCGAATCATCATTAATGGAAGCAGCTGCATACGAGTTTGCAGAAATGGAAGATATGTTGGTTGCCGCAGAAAAACTTTACGGAAAATACCAATGGGAGGTGTATGACATGATTATCCTTCCTCCTTCATTTCCTTTTGGCGGAATGGAAAACCCAAGATTAACCTTTGCAACACCTACTATTATTGCTGGAGACCGCTCATTAACCGCACTAGTTGCTCACGAACTAGCGCACAGTTGGAGTGGCAATTTAGTTACCAACGCAACCTGGAACGACTTCTGGTTAAATGAGGGTTTCACCGTTTATTTTGAGCGAAGAATAATGGAGGCGCTTTATGGAAAAGATTACGCTGAAATGTTGGCTCAATTAGGCTATCAAGATTTGCAAGGAACGGTTAATAGCTATTTTGAAAAAGATCAAAAGAAAGACACCCACCTGAAGTTAGATTTAGACGGAAGAGACCCAGATGATGGCATGTCTGACATTGCTTATGAAAAGGGATATTTCTTTTTACGATTGGTTGAAAACACCGTAGGTAGAGAAAAATTTGATGCATTTTTAAAGAATTACTTTCAAGGTAATGCTTTTAAAGTAATGACTACCGAAGCATTTATTAATCACTTAAAAGACAACCTATTAAACAATAGTTTATACGATTCCATAAATGCAGATTCGTGGATTTATGGTCCAGGCTTACCTGAAAATTTACCGATACCAAACAGCAACAAATTTGAATTGGTGAATGCTCAAATTGAAGATTGGAAAAATGGCACTGATGTAAAGAAGTTAGAAACAAACGATTGGACTAGTCACGAATGGTTGCACTTTGTTAGAAATCTTCCCGAAAATTTATCGTTTAGTCAAATGCAGAATTTGGATAACGCTTTTGGATTAACCAAATCAGGAAACTCTGAAGTTTTAGCCGCATGGTTTCAGCATACCATTAAAAATAACTACGTTCCTGCCAATGCAAGAATGAAAGAGTTTTTGGTTAGCGTAGGTAGAAGAAAATTCCTTACACCTACCTATTCAGCGCTAAAATCTTTTGGAAAATTGGCTATGGCTAAAGAGATATATAAAGAAGCTCGTCCAAACTACCACAGTGTAAGTCGGCAAACAATGGACGAATTGTTGGGTTTTTAGATTACGATAAATGAGCACAATCCCTTCTTTTAGCAACACTGAAATTGCTTTTAAATCAAAAAGCACCAGCGAATTAAAGTTCACCAGTTTCATCTTTAAAATGATGGGTAGTCCTAGTTTGGTTTCAACGCTAACGGGGCTTACAAAGTTTGCGCTTAAAATCCATTTGCCTATAAAATGGATAATAAAAAAAACCATTTTTAAACAATTCTGCGGCGGCGAAAAAATCCAAGATTGCACCGAAACCTATGAACTTTTAAGAGGCAACAACATAGAAGCTATTTTGGATTACAGTGTTGAAGGGCAATCAAAAGAAGTCGATTTTGATCAGGTAAGGGATGAATTACTTCAGCTTATTTCCAATGCTAAAAAACACGCAAAAGTTCCAACTACTTGCTTGAAAGTTACAGGTTTGGCCCGTTTTTCAATTCTAGAGAAAGTATCTTCTGATTCAGATTTAAACGATAAGGAGAAACAAGAATACGCACGAGTGATTCAGCGCTTAGAAAGCATTTGCAAAAAAGCACACGAACTTGGGGTTAAAATTTATATCGACGCAGAAGAAACGTGGATTCAAGTAGCAATTGACAGACTTGCAGTAGTTATGATGCGCAAGTACAACGGAGAATCGGCAATTGTTTACACCACGCTTCAAATGTATCGACACGATAGACTTGATTATTTAAAGGAGCTAATAACGGACGCAAACAAGAATGCATACATTTTAGGAGTTAAAATTGTACGAGGAGCGTATCTTGAAAAAGAAAACGATAGAGCCCTTGAAAAAGGATACCCTACTCCAATGCAACCTAATAAACAAGCTACGGATAACGATTACGATGCAGCAATTAAGTTAATCGTTGAAAACATTGACACTGTTGAGCTGTGTGCCGGAACTCACAATGAAAACAGCGCACGTTTGTTATGCGAATTAATGCAAGAAAAAGGGCTAGAAAATAACCATTACGCTATCT
>CBFICO010000102.1:6901-8609 GCA_965661115.1 Salibacteraceae bacterium | reverse complement strand
CCTCCATGATTTGCTAAGGCATGAGCAACTTCGTGACCCATTACCACGGCAATGCCCGTTTCGTCTTCACAAACGGGTAAGATTCCAGTATAAAAAGCCACCTTACCCCCAGGCATACACCAAGCGTTTACCTGATCGTCCACAATAAGGTTGTACTCCCACTCATACCCAGCTAATTTGTCTTCAATTTTATATTCCGCGTAATATTCCTCGGCAGCTTTTTGAATGCGCTCACCTACTCGCTTAATCATATCCACTTCTACAGGGTTTGAGCTCAGTTCGCTCTCGGATAGTACTACTTGATACTGCTCAAAACTCATGGGCAATAATTGGTTATTTGGAACCAATTTTAATTGTTTTCTTCCGGTGATGGGTACGGTATTACATGCCACGAAGAAGACAAGAAATACCCAGTAAAATGTTTTATTAAATCTTTTCATTACGATGCGCAATTTGCTAAATCTTGAATAGTTTGTTCTGGATTATTCGACTTAAATACAAAACTTCCTGCAACCAACACTTCTGCTCCGACTTCTACCAGTCGTTTGCCAGTTTCTGTGTTTACGCCTCCATCGATTTCAATTTTGGCTTTACTCCCCTTTTGTAAAATCAAATCCTTTAGCTTGGCCACTTTACCAATGGTATTTTCAATAAACTTCTGCCCTCCAAAACCTGGGTTTACCGACATTAAAAGCACCACATCAATATCTTGAATAATATCTTCTAGTAAATGAATCGGAGTATGCGGATTAAGGGAAACCCCTGCTTCCATACCCGCTGCTTTTATAGCCTGAACCGTACGGTGCAAATGCGTACACGCCTCATAGTGCACGGTTAGGTTGTGTGTTCCTGCGTCTTTGTAATCCTGAATATATCTATCTGGATTAACAATCATCAGATGCGTATCGATATACTTATCGGTATAGCTCGCCATTTTTTTAATTATGGCTGGACCATAAGATATGTTGGGCACAAAAACGCCGTCCATAACATCCATGTGAAACCACTCAGCAACAGAGCGATTTACCATTTCTACATCGCGCTGCAGGTTTCCGAAATCTGCAGCTAGCATTGAGGGAGCAATAATAGGATTCATGCCTGCAAATTTAGGATTAGATCAGAAAGCTGGGAGAATGAACGAAGCTATTTTACTTCACAAATGCACAACAGCTTATAAGAACCAACACTTTTGATTTTACCAACTGATTGACGTAGTTTAGTACGATATTAAACCTTACGCAGTTATCCATTTTTAAACACTTACAAACGTTTATAAACGGAAAAGTTGTGTTAGCCCCAAGTTGTGCAACATTTAAAAACATGAACAGAACAGTAAGAATTATCATTTTCATAGGAATAATAATCGCAGTTTTCCTTGTACTCTTAGCCCTGCAAATTCAATCAAACAACACTGGTCAGCTTTATCCCAAATGGCCAGCTATCGTTATTGTGATGATAGCCTATTTCATCTTGTTTCCAAATAAGAAAAAGTCAGAATGAGAAATCTAATACAAAATAGAGTATTACTTTTTTTATCGTTTTTAAGCTTGCTTTACAGTGAATTAAAATCTCAAGAAGCAGATTGCCCTACACCCAGAATGGTTGCCAATCATCTAATTTGCTTACCCGATTTATCAGGTATGACAGAATGTTATTCTGAGATTAGAGATCACGTGGACAATTTTATGATTGATGCAAATCAAACCAT
>CBFICO010000102.1:0-6891 GCA_965661115.1 Salibacteraceae bacterium | reverse complement strand
TTTATACCGAGAAGAAATTAATAAATCAGAACATAAATAACCAATTCATAAGTTCAGTTGACTCAGTTATTTCTTCGGCTGGATATAAGAAAGTAATTGATGAAAACTGGGATCGCATTAAATCTGAACTCAAGACAAAGACTAATCTGAGCATAGATCGACCTGTCCTGATAGATCACTACTATATTTTTGAAAATATACCCTCGATGATTTCAATTGGCAGATTTTCCGGTGAAAGGGATAACAGAGTCTATGTGGCATCTACGGTGATTGCTTCTGTAAATAATAAATTTATAGCTTTTGCATATTATCTTTTTTATAATGGCGAAAGCTCGATTCAAAGGGTGAAATCAATGACAGAATATTTCGCAAGAATAATGGTTGAATTGAATCCGCCATTAATACTGAAAGCTGATTCTCAAGAGAGTTTAGAAAGGGCTGTAGAGCTATTCAACGAAGCGTACCAAAGCTCACAAAAAGGAAATTATCAAGAGGCAATCAATCTATACTCTGCAGCCATAGACGCTTATCCAACTGATCAATTAAAAAGAAAATCTGAAGCATTCTACAATCGTGGGCTAAACAAACGATTCCTCAATGATTTTACTGGCGCGGTTCAGGATTACTCGGAGGCAATTAAGCTTCAACCTGAGTATTATAAGGCATATAACAACCGTGGGTTTTTGAATCTAAAACTTGGCAAGTACTTTAAAGCCATAGAAGACTTCGGTTACATAATTAACTCATCGGATGCACCTTTGACTTTAAAGGCTTCTGCATACGGAAACAGAGGCCAATCCAAATTCAATATTGGACAAGATGGTTGTTCAGATTTGCAAAAGGCAATAGATCTTGGAAATCAAGGATTTTTCGCAGCATTACAAGAAAAATGCAAATAAGAAAATGATAAAAACGTTGTACAACAACGCATATAGCTTATGGTGGGCGAACGGCTGCCAGCAAGGTTTTCGCTTTGTATCTAGCTTTGGTTTCGGTGGACAGGAAAGTGCTTCAAAACCACCACAAAGCCATATGCAAAACGTTACAATGTATAAAATATGAACGCAAAAAGTATTGGACGAAGAGTGACTTTTAAGTATAGCCTAATAGGAGCTGTGGTCGTATTTCTGATTCTCATATTAACTGGTTTCTATTTTTTCCTCTTCGAAGACATTCCACTACGATTTGGATTTTCACTAAAAGAGTTGGTAGAGAACCTATATTTCTTGATAGTTCAAGTGATTGTTGTTCTATTAGCTATCAGGTATTGGGGAGCTCGAGCGGGAAAACTAATAATCGAACATGGTAGTTCGAAAATTTGGGTGTCAACCAGAACAATTGTCTTAATCTGGATCAGTCTTGCGGTAAGCTGCGGGATCGCTGCTGGAATCGAAAACAGCATTGAATATGGATGGAAAGGATTTTATGGCGCATTTTTAATGTGGATGGCCTATGGGTTCATTCCTTTCCTGTTATTAGGTGGAACACATGCAATTTTATTTTCCTATTGGATGGGAAATGAAATAAACCGAAAAGGAAAAACACACTACAAGAAGGTATAACAGAGGATAGCCACACAAACCTACCGCTCGGCCGTCAAGAAGATTCGGCCTTGTCCATACTGAACTGCAATTGTTGGATATGTTAAACACTCTAATTTTCAAAAAACAAAAGCCCCGTCTCAAATCCATGAAACGGGGCTTTTCATATGCTATAAACTAAAGTAGTTACTTACTTAGCTGTTTCTGGTTTAGGTAATAAAACCTTTCTAGAAAGTTTCATTTTACCTGTTTTACCATCAATATCAACCAGCTTCACTTCTACTGTTTCGCCTTCTTTTAAGTAATCGTTTACGTCGTTTACGCGTTTCCAATCAATTTCTGAAACGTGTAATAATCCGTCTTTACCCGGCAATACTTCAACGAATGCACCGTAAGACTGAATCGATTTCACTTTTCCTTGATAGATCTCACCAATTTCTGGTTGAGCTACAATTCCTTTGATTCTAGCAATAGCAGCATCAATTCCTTCTTTGTTTGCAGAAGAAATATCAATAACACCTTTCTTATCAATTTCCTCGATAGTAATGGTAGTTTCTGTTTCTGCTTGAATCTCTTGAATAATTTTTCCACCAGGTCCGATAACTGCACCAATAAACTCTCCAGGAATTGTCATTTGAACCATTCTTGGTACATGTGGTTTGTAATCTTCTCTTGGCTCAGAAATGGTTTTATTCATTTCACCCAAAATGTGCAAACGTCCTTGTTTCGATTGCTCAAGAGCATTCTTCATAATTTCGTGTGAAAGTCCACCTACTTTAATATCCATTTGGCAAGCAGTAATACCATCTTTAGTACCCGCTACTTTAAAGTCCATATCTCCTAAGTGGTCTTCATCTCCCAAGATATCTGAAAGCACCGCGTAATTATCGCCATCGGTAATTAATCCCATTGCAATACCCGATACTGCCTTCGGAATTTTAACTCCTGTATCCATTAACGCCATAGAACCTGCACAAACAGTTGCCATAGAACTAGAACCGTTAGATTCAAGAATATCAGACATTACACGAATTGTGTAAGGGTTTTCTTGTCCTGTTGGAATCATTGGCTTAAGAGCTCTTAACGCCAAGTTTCCGTGACCCACTTCTCTTCTTGAAGTTCCTCTCATTGGGCGAGCTTCACCTGTAGAAAATGGTGGGAAATTATAGTGTAAAATGAATTTCTCAGAACCTTGAAACATAGCTCCGTCAATACTTTGCTCATCCAACTTAGTACCTAAAGTAACCGAAGTTAACGACTGAGTTTCACCTCTTGTAAACAAAGCAGAACCGTGTGTTGAAGGTAAGTAATCTACTTCTGACCAAATAGAACGCACCTCATCCAACTGACGTCCGTCTAATCTTTGACGATCTTCTAAGATCATTCTACGCATAGCCACTTTTTCTACATCGTGGTAGTAGGTATTGATTAATCCTTCTTTTTCTGCTAATTCTTCTTCAGAGAAAGTTGCTTTGTATGCTTCTTTAATAGCAGCGAAACCTTCGCCTCTTTCTTTTTTAGAAGTACCTTTTTTAGCAAACTCATAACACTTGTCTAAACAAGCTGCAAAAACAGCTTCTTTTAATTCAGCGTCGTGTGTTTCGTGAGAATACTCTCTTTTTGCAGGAGCACCAACCATTTCAGCCAATTTAAGCTGAGCGTCACACTGAACTTTAATTGCTTCGTGTGCAACAGTAATAGCTTCCAACATTTCTTCTTCAGAAACCTCTTTCATTTCTCCCTCAACCATTACAATGCTGTTTTTAGTTGCAGCCACCATAATATCTAAGTCTTGATTTTCATCATCTAACTCAGATTTAGTTGGGTTAATTTTCCATTCTCCGTTAATACGAGCAACTCTACATTCAGAGATTGGCTCTTGGAAAGGAATATCTGATACTGCAATAGCAGCAGAAGCTGCAAAACATGCAAAGGCATCTGGTAAAGTTTCTCCATCAGAAGAAACTAGAGATACTAAAACTTGCGTATCGGCATGGAAATCCTCTGGAAACAAAGGTCTCAATGCTCTATCTATTAAACGAGAAGTAAGAATTTCGTAATCTGAAGGTCTTGCTTCACGCTTTAAAAATCCACCCGGGAAACGTCCCGCAGCAGAAAACTTTTCTCTATAATCAACTGTAAGTGGCATAAAATCTACGCCTTCTTTAGCAATTGGGTTAGCAACAGCAGTTGCTAATAACATCATTCCGCCGCATCTTAGTACGACAGAACCATCGGCTTGTGTAGCCAGCTTACCTGTTTCTAAGGTAACCTCTTGTCCTTGATATTCGAACGAATAATTTTTTCCTTTTTGACTCATAAAATTGTGTATAAATTGTTTGTAAGGCTGGAGTTAGCTAGGGTATAAAAAAGAAAAGGCATCCTTTTAAGAATGCCTTTTCTTTTAAATTATTTTCTAATTCCGAGTTCTTTAATAATAGCTCGGTATCTTGTAATGTCTTTACTTTTAAGGTAATCAAGCAATGCTCTTCTTTTACCTACCAACGCAATCAAAGACTTTTGAGTATTGTAGTCTTTATGGTTGTTTTTTAAGTGACCAGTTAGGTGTGTAATTCTTTGTGTAAACAAAGCAATTTGACCTTCAGCGCTACCTGTGTTAGTATCTGAACCACCGTACTGCTTAAAAATTTCTCTTTTCTTTTCTGACGTTAAAATCATATCAATCAATAAATTATAGCCTCTTTTTTGAAGCCTGCAAATTTAGATAATTCTAAATATAAATCACCAATAAATTTTGGCTTATTTTTTTAGCATGGTTAACATACTAGATAGATTGGTTTTCAACTCCTTACGATCAACAATGTAATCTAAAAAACCATGCTCTAATAAGAACTCAGAAGTTTGGAAACCTTCAGGCAAATCTTTACCAATTGTTTCCTTCACCACTCTAGGTCCAGCAAAACCGATAAGAGCACCCGGTTCAGCAATATTAATATCGCCTAACATAGCAAACGATGCAGTAACACCACCCGTTGTTGGATCGGTAAGAATGGAAATAAATGGAAGGCCTTCTTTTGCAAGCAAAGCCAACTTAGCAGAGGTTTTTGCCATTTGCATCAATGAAAAAGCTGCCTCCATCATTCGCGCTCCACCCGATTTGGAAATCATTATAAAAGGTGTCTTCTTTTTAATCGCTTCATCAATTCCGCGAGCAATCTTTTCACCAACTACAGAACCCATTGATCCACCAATAAAATTAAAATCCATGCAGCCAATAACTACTGCATGTCCACCTAATTTTCCACGAGCTGTTCTAACAGCATCAACTAAACCTGTTTTGCGTTTAGAAGAATCTAGTCTGTCGGTATATTTTTTAGTGTCTTCAAATTCCAATGGATCGCCAGATGAAAGATTTCTATTGATTTCGGTGAATTTGTTTTCATCAAACAAGATTCTGAAATATTCTATAGAGCCAATTCGCTCATGAAAACCACATCCATCACAAACCCAAGAGTTTGCAGCGTGGTCTTCTGAAGTCATCACGTTTTTACACGAACGACACTTGTACCACAACCCTTCTGGTGTTTCTTTTTTTTCTTTTGTTGGAGTCTGAACTCCTTGTTTTGCCCTTTTAAACCAACTCATACAATTCGAGTTTTAAGATTAAATTTTTTAGGCCAAGTCAATGCCTTCGTCAAGATAAACGTCTTGAACCGTATTGATCAACTTTACACCTTCGTCAACTGGCTTTTGGAAGGCTTTTCTTCCTAAAATAAGTCCTTGACCTCCAGCTCTTTTATTAACTACAGCTGTCATAACAGCCTCTTGTAAATCTGAATCTCCAGCAGAGGCACCACCTGAGTTAATCAAACCGATTTTACCCATGTAGCAGTTAGCTACTTGGTATCTGGTTAAATCAATTGGGTGCTCAGAAGATAGTTTTGAGTACACATCTGGGTGTGTTTTACCAAAACCAATTGCATTGTAACCACCTTTGTTCGTAGGTAGTTTTTGCTTTATGATATCTGCTTGAATGGTAACACCAATGTGGTTTGCTTGTCCGGTTAAATCAGCTGCAGTGTGGTAATCAACTCCGTCTTTTTTAAATCCAGAGTTTCTTAAGTAACACCAAAGAATAGTTGCCATTCCAAGTTCGTGAGCTCTTTCGAAAGCTTGTGCCACTTCTTGAATTTGTCTTTCAGATTCTTCAGATCCGAAATAAATAGTAGCACCAACAGCAGCAGCTCCCATCTCCCAAGCTGCCTCTACTGAACCAAACATGATTTGATTGTACGTATTTGGGTAGGTAAGAAACTCGTTGTGATTCAACTTAACAATGAAAGGGATTTTGTGTGCGTATTTTCTGGAACATTGTGCTAACACTCCATAAGTTGAAGCTACCCCATTACAACCAGCTTCAATAGCTAGTTCCACAATGTTTGCCGGGTCAAAATATCTTGGATTTGGAGCAAAAGAAGCAGCAGCAGAATGCTCAATTCCTTGATCTACAGGTAATATGGAAACGTATCCCGTTCCACCTAATCTACCGTGATTATACAATCTTGAAAGGTTATTTAAAACCTGATTGCTTCTATTAGAACCAATGAAGTGCTCAGAAACAAAATCTGAAGAAGGTGCGGCAATGGTTTCTTTTGAAACCGTGCTTGATTTATGACCTAAATAATACTCTGCCTTGTCGCCTAAAAGCTGTTCTATTTTAGAGGTATTGCTCATTTTAAATGCTTAAAATTTCTTCTTTTACAGTAGGGCGGCAAAAGTAGGAAAATATAGAGCGCCAAAAAAAGGTCACTGAAATGGTGACCTTTAAAATTACTACTGAATATTATTTAGCTTAAGCCACTAATAACTCCATCATTATCTATATCCATGTGCTCTGACGCTGGCACTGCAGGCAAACCTGGCATACGCATCATGGCCCCTGTAATTGGAATTACAAATCCGGCTCCTGCAGCAAACTCAAATTCGCGAACCGTTACTCTAAACCCAGTTGGGCGACCAATCAACTTCTCATTATCTGAAAACGACTTCTGCGTTTTTGCCATACAAACAGGCAATTTATCAAGACCCAAGGTATTGATTCGCTTTAAGTCCAATAATGCCTTTGCCGAATAATCAACACCGTCTGCCCCGTATACTTTTTTAGCAATAGTTTCCACTTTTTCCTCTACTGTTCCATTCCAATCATACAATGGCTTGAAATCGTTTCCAGCGTTCGCAATATTTTCCACGACCGCAGAAGCCAAATCTTGAGTACCGTCACCACCATTTGCCCATCCTTTGCTTACTACAGCTTTTACTCCCATTTTAGCACAAGCTTCTTGCACAAATTTGATTTCATCTTCTCCATCACCTGTTCTATGATTAATAG
>CBFICO010000101.1:0-8836 GCA_965661115.1 Salibacteraceae bacterium | reverse complement strand
TAGAAAAAGAATAAAAGAGGATGGGACAAAAGTTTATGAGATTTGGGGCCCATTATTTTTTGGTTCGGTACAAAATTTTAACGCCAAGTTTGATGCAAAAAATGACCCAGAGAAAGTTAAAATTGACTTTATAGAAAGTAAAGTGAGTGATCACTCAGGTATCGAAGCAGTTCAAAATTTAGCCAATAAATACTTGGAGTTAGGTAAACAATTACGTTTGACACATTTAAGTCCAGAGTGTAAAACCCTATTGCTAAAAGCTAATCCACGGTTTTCCGATATTATTGAAACTTCTATTGATGATCCGCGCTATTACGTGATGACTGACGTGATGGACGAAGAGGTATAGCTAGCTTTTAAACCAACCTTAACAGTATTAGTCTAAAATCAGGTTTAGTTTTACTTCGTGTATGTAATTAAAACATACCAAGAGGTAAATAAGGAGAACCATGAATCTACTTTTAGTGTAGATAGAATGGATAGGATATACGCAGTTAGAAAGGGTAAGCCAGGTGAACCACACCGACATAATTTTTATACGGTTTTTTTAGTAGAAAACGGAAGTGGAAAACACAATATTTATTGTCACGAGTTTGATTTGGGTAAGTATCAGATTTTCTTTGTAGCCCCAGGTCAGGTGCATCAGATTATAGAAGAAACCGCTTCAAAAGGTTTTGTATTTACTTTTTCAGAACAGTTTTTAATTGATAATCGAATTAGTCGTGACTTCATTAGTGAAATCTATTTATTTGAAACCTATGGCTATTCTTCATCCATAATTTGAATCGTTAAAATCAAAAGCTGAAAGCATTCAGCAGGTTTATGATTCTAACATGAGCTTTAAAAACCAGGCATTGGCTTCGTGGCTTCGATTGTTTTTAATTGAGAGTTTTAATGCCTGCAATAAAAGTGAGGCAGTGAATCAAAGTATTGAGTCAGGAGCCCAATTGTTTAGGTCTTTCAAACGTTTTTTGGAGAAGTACTATGCAACGAAGCATCAGGGTTCTTATTACGCCAGTGTACTTAATGTAACCACCGATTACTTAAACAGGGTTTCAAAGCTTTATTCGGGCAAAACCACTAAAGAACACATACAATCTAGAATTACAGTGAAGGCAAAAAGAATGCTCTATTTTACCGATTATAGTGCAAAACAAATAGCTTTTGAATTAGGGTTTGAAGATGCTTCAAATTTTAGTTCGTTTTTTAAGAAATGTGTAGGAGTTTCTCCTTCTCAGTATCGGGAGAAAGGTAAATAACTATTGTTCCTCTTTTTCTCTGAGCGCAACAATTTTATTTATACAGGTGCGTAACGCGTCTTCAAATTTTTCAAAATCTTCTTTGTATAGAAATATCTTGTGTTTTTGAAAGAAGTGGCTACCATCGTCTTTGTAGCGTTTAATACTTTCTGTAATGTTTAGATAGTAGTCGTTTCCTTTGGTGGCTTTTACATCAAAAAAGTAGGTTCTCTTACCAGCCCTCACTACTTCTTCATAAAGGCTTTCGTTTGGTTTTCCATGTCCATTCGGTTCTAGGTTATCCATATTGTAAGAATTTAATCATCAATGATAATCATTGAATTGAGTGTCTAAAAGTACGAATAACTAATTGAAAATCAATTAAAAGCGGATTTTACTCACGAATTAACGTTAAACTACCTTTGTAAGTAGTTCCGTTTACTTCTAAAATGTAGAAGTATTGCCCCTGAGAACACTCTTCACCGGTAAAGGTTCTTCCATCCCATATGTGAGCATTTTCTCGAGATTCGTAAACCAATGTTCCCCAACGGTTGTAGATGCTAATGAAAGAGCATTGCTCTAACCTATTTCCTAATCTAAAGTCGAACAAATCGTTTATTCCATCACCGTTAGGTGTAAAAACATTAGGAACTTCACCAGTAAAGTAATCTTCAAAGTTTAAGGAAGTCATGCTAGAGTCAGCTCTTGCAACACAACTATCGGCACTCAATGTAATAAGAGAAACACTGAACTGGGAATTGTATGGAAAAGTAAATTGAGGTGATTCTTCTCCGCTTATGTAGTCGCCATTCAAAAACCATTGATATTCAGTAACATTTTCTGAATTATTTATTGCGGTAACCGTTGTCTTTTCGCAGTCTGCTTGAATCAATAAATTGAAATCTGCTTTAACCTGTTCTTTTACAACTACATCAACCGTATTGCTATCAACACAGCCAACCGAGTCACGCATTACAATTTTGTACGCAGTGCTTTCTTGAACCGAAGTTTTTGGATTAGCAATAGTTGAATCTGACAACCCTGTACTTGGAATCCATTGATAGGAGAAGGGAGCTGTGCCGAATGTATCGTATAAGTTTAATTGAATTGAATCGCCTGAACACTCAGCGGTTATGTTATTAATTTTAAACGAGTACAATCTAATGTCAGCCGTATCAGAGTTTGTACAACCGTTGGTGTCAACACCTAAAACAATATAAGTTCTAGGTAATGTGAATGTGCAAATAGGATTTGCCGTGTTAGGATTGTCTAAATCCGTAATAGGACTCCAAACATATCGGGTACTTGCATCACCAGTAGGACTTCCACCTAATCTAATTGTATTTACGGTATCTGAACAAACTACAAATTGACCACCAGCATCTACTGTAGGAGTAGGGAATACAGTTACCAATAAAGTATCGCTTGCAGAACAGCCTGCTTGAGTAGTTCCTGTTAAAATAAATTCTGTTGTAGTATCTGCAACACCAACCGGAAACTGCGTGTTTGGTTTATCTAATAAATTGGCAGGATTCCAACTATAGGTGCTAGCTCCTGAACCAATAAGCTGGAAAGGTGTTCCCGCACATTTAGCAGAGTCACTACTCGCTTTAACATTTGGTGGGTCTTGCACAATAATGGATAAAGCGCTTGTATCAACACAACCGTTTGAATCTGCTAATACTACGTTGTAAGAAACGGAAGAGTCGGGAGCTAAACGTAAATTAATTCCACTGCCTCCAACAACATTTGTAGGGGTAGGGAAGACTCCTATAGTAATTATAAACCCTGTTGAGCTAAGGGTATCAATTTGAACGGTATCGTTTTCACAAATTTGATAAGGGTTTTTGGTAAAAGTTATTGTTGGACGCTTTTTAACCGTGACTAATACACTATCCCTACCTGTACAATTACCATTGGTAGTGTTTAAGAAATATTGTGTGGTAGTATCTGCAAAGGTCATTGGATTTCTGACGCTGTTATTGGTTAATGAGCCAGCAGGTGTCCAATTAAATGAGGTATTAAATACGGGGGTAGAAGCATCTTGACCCAACATTACAGTATCCGGAGAACAAAGTATAAAATCTGGTCCTGCTTCTGTTGGAACTTCACCAGCAACTTCAATTCTAATAGAGTCGGTAGCATCACAACCATTGTAACTAGTGAATTGAACAAAATAAGTGGTGTCCGTTCTTGGGAATACTCTTGGTTCAGAAGCTGTTGTATCGGGTAGGATATTGTAATTCGGAGTCCATGCAGTTGTACCAGTTCCAGGAGTTGTGGTGATGGTCATAGTATCTTGATCGCACAAGAAAATAGTATCAAATGGAATGGTAATTTCGGGTATATCCTTAACCACGAACCTCTGTGTATCAGAAGCTGAGCAGAAATTAGCATCCGTAACTGTTACCATATAAATAGTGTCTGATCGCGGTCTAATAATATGTGGCCCACCACCTTTTAAAGAGGTGTCATTCCAAGCAAAGTTGTTTCCTCCAATAGCTCGAATAAAGGTAGTATCACCTCTGCAAATAGAATCTTTTCCAAATAGAATATCCACTCTTGGTATGGTATCAACTGTAATTTCAACAGAATCGGAAAAAACACAATTGGCAGGCGTGGTCATGGTTACGAAAAACTTGGTAATACCCGTTCCTGTTGGAGTAAAAATAGGGTTAGGGATGGTGTCATTGCTCAAATTTGCTGAAGGAGTCCAAAGGTAGCGGGCATTAGGAACGCCAGTTGGATTACCACCCAGTGGTTGGGTTAGCCTCTCACAAATTGAAGAGTCAGTACCTGGGTTGAGGTCGCCTTGTTCATCAATAGTAACTACTACCGTATCAAAGGTGGTACAGGTTCCCGGCAAGTCTATTCGCACAATAAAAGTTTGATCGCTTGTAATGTTTGTTATAGGATTAGCTATGGTACTATCATTCAATAAATTTCCGGGAGACCAATTATAAGTAGCTCCACCTGCACCGTTTAGCGCTGCTTGATTTCCCTCGCACAGGGTAGTGTCGTTTCCTGCGCTTGCATTTGGATTTACCCCAATTGTAACTAATACTGTATCAACAACTGTACATTGACCTGTAGAGTCTGTAACACTCAATAAATATCGAGTAGTTTGGTTAGGAAACGCTCTTGGATTTGCCACCGTATCGTTTGAAAGCCCTGCACTAGGAATCCATTTAATGCTGGATCCAACCGGAGCGGTAGGTGAGGTAGCGTCACCACCCAATGTTACCGTATCACCTATGCAAATTGAAGTGTCTTTGCCTGGGTTAACAGGAAAGGTTGCCACAAAAACTGCTAGATCAATCGTATCACCTTTACAGCCATTAGGGTTAACACCTGATACTTTTAAGTTGCCACCAGGTCCATTACCCCAGTTAACTCGAACTCTAGGACCATTAGTTCCGGTTAAAAAAGCTCCACCGTTAATTTCCCAATTATACGTCAGACCCGCAATGGTATCGGTAGAATATTCTTCGTTTGCTGCACCAGCACAAAGACTATTGGCTCCATTTATAACTGATGGTGTTTCTGCCGGTTTTACCAGTACAGAAAATACAGTATTGGTAACGTTAGGTGCACAAGCGGAGTCTGCTACAGAGGCGGTAAAAAAGTATTTAGTAGGCTTTCCTTGTTCACAATTTGTTGGCCAGCAAAACTCTTGCTTTGATTTTCCAGGCGAAAAACTTGGTGTGCCCAAAGTAGCATTAGGTTTTGTAAAACTTGTGTCAAAAATTAATCCTTGAACTCTGTATAGATAGTTAAGCGGTGAACCACCTTTATCTTCATATTCTATATCGAAACATAAAGTGTCTCCAGCGTCAATTTCATAATCAGATTTCGACGTAACTAAAGTTGGAAAAGTAGTATTGCTATCATTGCAGGCTTGAAATGGGAACTGATATTCTCTATGAACAATACCAACGGTTTGACCACGCTTATCGATTTCGGTAACTTTTATTCCTACAACGTAATCTCCACTAATATTGGCAGACATAGTTGTGAAACCAGTTAGTCCATCAAGGTTCAAGGTGCCATTTAGCCCCATTGGTTTTTGAGCTGTAAAGTTAGTATCCCTATAATTTACTTCAGCTGGCGGAAAAGTAGGGTAACTGCCAGAGTAGTCTCCATTTTGTGCTCTACCATCAAAGGGGCGATATAGTGAATAGTTCAGTAAATTACCGTCTGGGTCTTGAGCTAGGTTCAATACTGTGTTCATTTTTCCAATGCACATAAATGGAAAATCAAAGTCTTGAAATTTTGGAGACGAGTTTCTTGTGCTCGTTGATGCCGTCCAACTTTGTAATAGAGTTCCATCTGTTTGTGAATTTACCGGAACATCAACGTTTGTTAAAGCATCTGTTCTACAGCATCTATCATAAACAAAATGGTAGCCAATAAAACTTGTTGGAAGCGAAGTACGCCCTTTGTAAACCGTTTTGTAAATACATGAACCCGCAGAAATTGCGCATCCTGGAGGCATGTTACTTTTTAATTGCACAGAATCGACAAGCGGAATTTGAATGGGGGAAATAGCACTGTTTTGGGTAAGTGTCCTGGCATTTAAAGGGGCTTCAAAAATGTTGATTGCAACAGTTCGTTGCGGGAAAGCTGTTCCCCAAAATTGTGAGTTACAATCTTGGTAAAGGGTCAGCGTAATTTCATAAATGTGCTGAGTACCACCAAGAGTATCTCTAATATATGCATAGGATAGGTCTCCACCATACAAATGCGTAGCATTGGCATTCTGGTTAAATGAAAATAGCAGCCCCAGAGAGCAAATTAAAGTCAGAATTTTTCTGTTCATCTATTTTGTTATCAGTTTCTTAGTGAATGATTTATCACCCATTTTTAAATTCACAAAATGAATACCTACTGGAAAATCACTAACATCAAGGATTAATTCACCTTCACTATTGGGCTCTATTTCATTCAAATATAGAATTTGTCCTTGAATGGTTATAATTGATAATTCAATGTTTTTAACAGCATTTGGAGGATAGGAAATGGTAAGCTTGTTTTGAGTAGGATTAGGAAATAAATTTACATCTGATGAAACTAATTTTTCACTCACAGAAGATGTGGGGTCTTTTGAGCCTGGGGCGCAGAATTTTTCGTCCACCTCAATGTAACTTGTTTTGATTTCCGTATCCGAACCAAAGCTATTAGATGCAGTTAGTTTTATGGTGAAGACTCCAGCAGTTGTGTACTGGTGTGTCGGATTTTTTTGTGTACTTGTATTCCCATCGCCGAAATCCCAAGCCCAAGTGGATGGGCCGTTGGTAGAGTTATCGGTGAATTTGATAGTTCCCAAACAAGATTGAACAGAATCTGCGCTAAAAGAAACAGTTGGTGCTTGTGGTTGTCCTGTGGTATCGCCAGTAATAACAACACCGTAATCTTCTGCTTGACCATAATTTGGGTTTGTACAAGGTGTTGGGTTAGTACCCAATATATCGCTTAAAACCCTCATTCGTAATGATTTGAATTTAATAGCGGAACTAGGAATGTTAATGGTGCCTTTGTGCAAAGAATCAGAGCCAGAATAAAATACTTGTTCAGTATTTGCACCAAATACTCCATCATTATTAAAATCTATCCACACATAAACATCCTCAAGGTTTTTGTAACCCGTTTTTACTTCTATGTTGTAGCTGGTGTTCTCAGCAACGGTAACTTGGTGCGAGCAGCTGTAGTCTTCATAGCCAACTCTTCCATCTTGCGTTGAGTTATTGATTGATTCAAAAAGCACTGATTTAATGCCGTAATCTTCTCTGTGGGCAACTGTATTTGGTGTACAAGCAGGTTTAACTGCTTCATTCAAGCTTACTTCAACAAAGCTTGTTTTAGTCTCTTTGTCTGAGCCGTATAAGTTCGTTGAGGTTAGTTCAACAGTATAGGTACCACTTGACGAATAAGTATGTCTAGGGTTTTGAGCTGAACTGGTATTTCCATCTCCAAAATCCCATGACCATGATGTAGGAACATTAGTAGATTCGTCTTTAAACTCAACCGAACCTGTGCAAGACTTTTCATTATCCACACTAAAATCTGCAACCGGAGCAGAGGTGTTTAGCGATACTACCACTCCGTAGTCTTCCATTTGTCCATATGTTAGAGCAGCACATGCAGTATAGTTTGCTGCGGTAGGAGCGCTAAGTGTATATACACCTGCAACTCGCACTCTTAATGGTGTATTGAGGACAACATTTGCTGGAAAACGAACGTTAGCGGTAGCAACTTTTACATCAGTTACATCTACAACAAGTTCGGTAGAATTACTAAAAACACCGTCGTTATTATAATCTATCCAAGCTCTGTAGGCTTGATTTGCTGGAGCATTTGGAGCGCCAATATTCATTTGATAAGAAACTCCTTGTGTTGCATTTCCTTGAATACACGACAAATCTTCGAAACCAGCCGTGGCGTCTGAACTTGAATTATTGATGGTAGCAA
Organism: Salibacteraceae bacterium; assembly: GCA_965661115.1. Classification (GTDB taxonomy): domain Bacteria; phylum Bacteroidota; class Bacteroidia; order Flavobacteriales_G; family Salibacteraceae; genus UBA6770. The sequence goes on along the minus strand of CBFICO010000101.1, from coordinate 1,130 downwards.
AAGAAAAGTTGGTAATTCCAAATCCCGCATTTGGTGAGGATGTGTTTGGGGAGCAGTTGGCTCTTTTTAACCCGCTTGCATTGTAAGTAATGTAGTTGGTTTTTGTTTCTTTTTTGTTTCCGAAGGTATTGAAACAGGTTAGGCTAACCGTATAAGTTCCATTAGTAGTGTATGCATGAGTAGGGTTCTGAAGGGTAGAGCTGTTTCCATCTCCAAAATCCCAAAGCCATGAGGTAACTTGATTTGGGGTTAAGTCTTCAAATTTTATTTGCCCATCGCAAGTAAACGTTGTGTTTGCCCTAAAATCCGTTAACGGAGCTATGGTTGCAGCTTGAATATTGATAAGATAATCCTCAGATTCGCCTCTGTTAATATTTCCGCATGATTGTGAGGCTTTCAAGGTTGAGTTTCTTTGACTCCTAACCCTCATTCTGGTTAAGCCAACCTTCGCTGAGAATGGAATATAAATCGAATCAGAAAACTGAGTGCCCGAATTAGCTGAACTCCATACAAACTCTCCAGCATCATTAAAATCTTGATCGCCATTAAAATCTATCCAAATTCCAAAACCTTGTTGACGATTTGGTGAGGTGCCAGAAGCAATGGTCATAGCATATTTCTGTCCTCTAGTAACATTAGTGCGCAAGCCAGTGTTAGAGTATGCATTTCCAGGGTTAAACCTAGATCCACAATTTACGCCTTGAGAATTTAGGTTTGATATGGTGTTAAAAGTGAAGTTGTTGATGTAGTCGTCAAAAACGCAATTGCCTACTGGAGTACAATATTGGGCTTGCAATGAAAACGAAAGGTTAAAGGTGGATAGAATTAGAACAATTACTCCTGCTATGATTCTCATGTTGTTAGATTTTGGGTAAATATACTACAGTCCTAATTTTTGAAATAAGGAATCGTTAAAAAGAAGACGCAATACCAGCACTTTGGTTGGTTAACTATTTCTTCTCTTTAACTCAGTAGTAATTCGCGTTAGTTCTCGTCCCATTTGCCCAGCAATAGAGGTGTTTTCCTCAGCACGTCTAATTAAATAGGGTAAGGTGTCTTTTACAGGTCCGTAGGGCAAATACTTAGAAACATTGTAGCCAGCATGAGCTAGGTTGAAACTAATGTTATCA
>CBFICO010000100.1:0-8874 GCA_965661115.1 Salibacteraceae bacterium | reverse complement strand
ATTAAAGAAACTGAAGAAATATTGGTAGGATATGAGCAGGAAACTGGTCAAGCTGCATCTTTTGGATTGGGAGGAGGAAGCCCAATTTATCTGTACTCTCAAGATTACGATGCTGTTCTTGGAATTGTACCAGCCTTGAACGTTGATACTGTAGTTGCATTAATTGCATGGCACCGAGAACTAACGACTCAAACTGGATTCAATCCCACCTCTACTTCTGGTGATTTAGTGAAAAAATACAAGGATGCAACATTCAAGTATGACGCAATGAATGGTTGGGAAATATTTCGAGAGCCAGAAACTGGACTTGAATTCATTTTTATGACAGATTCAATTCAAGTTGGAAAATATCCTGATATTGAAAGTGATTCGAAAGCATTTAACCTTGACATTAAAGCCAACTGGATAACTGTATGGTAGGCACGGTGTGTAACAGCAGCTCCAAAACAACTGCTAGGAAAGAGTAAATTTCAAACGGTATGCCACGAGTAACCGAAACAGATAAACCCGTAGTTAAACCCTCGAACTCCGTACTTTCTTATTGGTGAGGCACAAACAGATTCCGCACAGAAGTTTCATTTTGTGATTCTGTTTGAATCACAACTCAACTAATCTTGCGGAATGACGGCAAGATTTGATTTATTTTAATCAATAACCAAAACCTAAAAGCCCGTCTCAAAAAACTTGAGAAGGGCCTTTAATCACAATTAAAAATACCTGTTTACCCGAAGGTGTAAGAAGTTGTTACGCGTCGATATTTGCGTATTTCGCATTCTTTTCGATAAACTCTCTACGCGGTGGCACTTCGTCGCCCATAAGCATAGAGAATACTCTATCTGCTTCAGCAGCAGATTCTATAGAAACTTGGCGCAATGTTCTAAAATCTGGGTTCATAGTGGTATCCCACAACTGAATGGCGTTCATCTCTCCAAGACCTTTGTAACGCTGCACTTTTACTGAACTCTCGTTACCAGCTCCCTTAAACTCACCAATCATTCTATCACGCTCTTCATCGCTCCAGCAGTATTGCTCTTTAGCTCCTTTTTTCACCAAATAGAGCGGTGGAGTAGCAATGTAGATGTATCCGTTTTCAACCAATGGTTTCATAAAACGGAAGAAGAAGGTAAGAATTAGAGTAGCAATGTGAGATCCGTCAACGTCGGCATCACACATGATAATCACTTTGTGGTAACGCAGGCCTTCTAGGTTTAATGCTCTTTCGTCTTCCTCGGTTCCAACTTTTACGCCCAAAGCGGTGTAGATATTTTTGATTTCTTCATTCTCAAAGATTTTGTGCGGCATAGCTTTTTCCACGTTCAAAATCTTACCTCTAAGTGGCATAATAGCCTGAAAAACTCTATCTCTACCCTGCTTAGCTGTTCCACCTGCAGAATCTCCCTCAACAAGGTAAATTTCACATCTTTCGGGATCGCGCTCGGAGCAGTCAGCCAATTTCCCTGGTAAGCTGTTAGAACCCAAAACGGTTTTACGCTGCACCATTTCGCGGGCTTTTTTAGCCGCGTTTCTGGCCTGAGCTGCCAAAATTATTTTCTGTACAATGGTTTTAGCATCTTTCGGGTGCTCCTCTAAATAGTTCTGAAGCATTTCAGAAACCGATTGAGAAACTGGCGCAGTTACCTCACGGTTACCCAACTTAGTTTTTGTTTGCCCTTCAAACTGTGGCTCTGCAACTTTTACGGAAACTACTGCAGTTAATCCTTCTCGAAAATCGTCGCCACTAATCTCAAACTTTAGCTTTTGAAGCATTCCAGACTCATCGGCAAACTTCTTTAAGGTATTGGTAAGTCCACGTCTAAAACCAGCTAAGTGGGTACCACCTTCGTGTGTATTAATGTTGTTTACGTAGGCGTGAATATTCTCTGAGTAGGTATCGTTATAAACCATAGCCACCTCAACTGGAATACCCGATTTTTCGCCATCCATGTAAATAACCTCATCAATAATCTGGTTTCTAGTTCCATCTAAAAACTGAACAAACTCCTTAAGACCACCTTCTGAATAGAAATTATCACCAACAGGCTCACCGTTATCGTCAAGATTTCTCTTGTCGGTAATATTGATTTTAATGCCTTTGTTTAGATAGGCCAACTCGCGCATACGATTTGCAAGCGTTTCGTAGTTGTACACACCCGTCTCAAATATGGATTGATCAGGCCAAAAGGTTACAATAGTTCCTCTGTAATCTGTATCGCCAATTTCCTCCACAGGACCTTGAGGAATACCAGTAGAATATTCTTGTCTGTACTTTTTTCCTTTACGGTGCACCTCTGCCACCAACTTGGTAGAAAGTGCGTTTACACAAGATACACCCACACCGTGCAATCCACCAGAAACTTTGTAAGTATCCTTATCGAATTTACCCCCGGCATGGAGTACTGTCATTACAACTTCAAGGGCAGATTTTTGCTCCTTTTCGTGGAAATCAACTGGAATACCTCTACCGTCATCTTTTACAGATATGGAGTTGTCTTCGTTGATCCAAACATCAATATTGTTACAGTGACCAGCAAGTGCCTCGTCAATAGAATTGTCAACCACCTCATATACAAGGTGATGCAGACCGCGCACACCTACGTCTCCAATGTACATGGCAGGTCTTTTTCGTACTGCTTCTAGTCCTTCAAGTACCTGAATATTACCGGCACCGTAATCGTTCTTGTTCTCACTCATAAATAAGCTAAATATCTTTGGTAATTAAATGAACTGAACACCTAGATTTTATAGGGATTTCAGCCACTTTCCACAAAGGTATTTTTTAAGCGTATTTAGGTCAGATTTTGAAGGTTGAAATACGGCGTATTTATCAACAATGAATTAACATTGAGAGGGGATTTTATCTTCCTTTTCTGTTACCCCAAAAAGAGTAGGTAACTCCACCAATTGCAGTGAAACCCTGAACGTTGTATTGATTGTAAAACTGATAGTTCTGATTAGCCAAATTATACGTTCTTACAAAGGCTGTAAAACGCTTGGTAAAAAAGTATTCAATACCCAAGTTTAAATCAACAATAGCATCCAATTGTTTGGCATAAACCCCGCCTCCCAAATCTTCTTGAGTAAGATCTGTAGTTAATGCCTTTCTTGCTCCTACAGCAATTACATCTGCAGTAAACACCAATTTATCCGAGATATCGTACCAACCGCTTAGTGTCACTTTAAAATCGGGCATGTTCCAAGCTGCTTTCTGGTTATTAAGGCTGTACACGAAGTAGTCGACTCGAATCAAGCCATTGAACTTATTTAGACGCTGCATACCAAACTCCGCACTCAATTGAGTGATTTGAACGTTATCATACACCACGTCAAATTGGTTTTCGATGGCTGAACCGCCAACAGAGTCAAATCGATTCACAAACAACGGCAGATTATCAATTACTCGGTGACTAACCACTACGTTGTAAGACGAATTGGAGCTAAATTGACCTCTAAATCCACCATAGGCCTCAATTCGTGTAATTTGATTGTTGATTTGAGGTACTGAAATCAAGTATGGATTCTCTGAAGTAAGTGACTTGTAGTTGTTTCTGTTGATACCTCCTTGCAAACCCGCATAAGGCGTTAAAAGTCCTTCAACCAAATCATATTTAGCATACAAATGAGGGAAAGCATAAAAATTGCTCAAGGTATCAGAACTTACGTTTCCTTCAATTCCTATAGTAACTTTCCATTTGTCTTGCCCGGCGGTAACCTTCGGTCTAAAACCAAAAATGGTATTGGCAAACTCTGGTATTACACCGGTTGTAAGTGGTTGAAATTGGGACTGATTATAATCCAAGAACAAATCAAACTCAGCAAAATTGTCGTTGAAATAACGATCGAAGTCTGCCCCAATGCGCATGTTGTTTTCTGTAGAGTTTACGCGATTACTGTAATTCGTATACTTGAAGTTGATTTCACTATTTATGGCATTAGAATCTTTGAAAAAAGTCTTGAACTTAACTTCTGGTGCAATGTTTTGGTAGCTGTTTTCTAACTGACCTTTTGATAAACTATCGGTAACCAATTGGTCTGGAAAATCTGCTGGATTAAAACCGTAGTAATGCAACGTGTTTAGCCCGTAATTAAAATTGGCGCTTAGAATTTTATTGTAGAAGAATTTCTTCCCGTATAAATCCACCGAATTATCGCTAAAGTTAGAAGGGCCTCTGTCGGGCACATTTCCGTTTGACCCATGATGCCATGCTTTTAAACCATAATCCCATTTTCTGGAACGAGTAGCATTCAGAACCAACTCGCCTCTGGTTGAAAGGTTGTTGCCAAATCCGCCTAAAACATAAGCTCGATACAACTTGTTTAGTGGCTCACCTTTCATTTTAGCTGGCTTAATTGGCTCGGTAGTAAATTCCGTTTCCGCCTGAACGGATTTAACCTTGTATTCAGCGTTTGTTTTTAGGTCGATAACCGTATCCAAAACCTTTGGATTATCGCTCAGTTTAAATGCATCAGCAATGCGCGGTTGGTATTCTCTAACTATATACACGTCACCCGACTTTAAGGTATCCGTATTTGAGCGCTGAGCAAAGGCAGCATCTGCAAACCAAACCGATACTATCGTAAACAACAGAGTCTTATTCATCTTCTAGTTCCTCCTCTTCGTCTATAAATAGTTTGTCAATTTCGTCTTGGTCTATATTGAATTCATCCAATTCAATTTCAACCTCAGGCGCTTCCGGTTCTTCTGGTTCTGGATTTTCTAGTTTTTCAATGGCTTCAAGATTATTCTTAGCTACTTGCTTTAAATCTTCGCCATCGTAGTTTTCTAGGATGCTATTTAGCGTGGCTTTAGCTTGAAAATAATCTCCACGAGCAATGTAAATGTCTGATAACAGAATAAGTCCCTTAGCAACCCAATAGCCGTATGATGGCACCTTATTTATCAATTCAAATATTTGATCTTCTGCTAACTGCAAGCTATCCTTATCAAAATTGATTTTTGCTAAAGTATATTTAGCCTCAGCTCCTATTTCTGAACTAACACTATCGGTAACAAACTGCAAATAAGTAATTGCTGAATCTGTTTGACCTGCGTTTAAAAGACTTCTAGCCGTAAACATTTTGGCCATAGCCGCGTAGCTCAATTCTGAGAATCCTTGTGCTAAGTATTTTTCACCAATGGTTGCTCCTAAGCTATTCGAGTCTAACTTATCAACGCAATCCAACTGACCTTCAACCGCTTTTCGGAGACTTCTACCACTAGTTGCAGCCATTTCTAAATCCATGAAATAGCCAAGCGCTTGTGTGTAGTTTTCGTTGTTGTAATTATAGCCTGCTAACTTATCCAACGAAAGCTCGCTGTATTCATTTGGTGGTAGCGAAGCTAATCGACCATAATAAACCATTGCTGAGTCTGCCAATAAACTTTTTTCTGCGCAATCGGCTAAATAATAATTCGCTTTTACTCCAAAAATGGCTGGGTTGAATTTGTCTAGATAGTTGTTAAGCGAACCAATAGCTTCTTCGCATTTTCCTTCAAAATACTTGGTACGTGCTGCATCAAATACAGAAGAATCTAAATCGGATCTTGAGATTTCTACAAAACTTAATCCTGCAACTAGGTTGGTGTATTCGTCAACTAAACCTTTTTCTAGATAGATACTTTTTAGAACTGTAAGCGCTTCTTTGGTGTCTTCATACGTCGGGTATTCTTTTACAATTCTGGTGAAAATTTCTACCGCCTTATCGTTGCGACCGTTATTGTAATGAATTAACCCAGAACTGATTAACGATTTTTTAAGATAGACGTTGTTTCCGTTTCCGGTTATTACTGTTCCAAAACGCTCAAGTGCTTTATCATCTTCACCCTGTATGTTATAGGTGCGACCCAATTCGTAATACGCAGCATCTAAATAAGTTGAGCTAGGATTATTGGTTACGAGTTTTTCAAGGCTAGCAATTTTACCAACAAAATTCTTAACTATTCCCAAGCAAACCGATTTTTGGAATAGAGCGTAGTCGCTCTCGAATTGGTTTAAGTTTTCGGCTTTATTGTAAAAGGTAATGGCTTGGTCGTAATCTTTTAAAACATAAAAACAATCGCCAATTCTTAAGAAGGCATCATTCATTTTTAATGAATCGATTCCATCTTTATTGTAGATGTACTTTCTGAACCATGTTGTAGCGTTGGTGTACTTCTCTAGCTTAAAATATGCGTAACCTACATTGTAATTCGCTTCATTAAAATGAGGCGTTAGAATTGCACTTGGCTCATAAATAAATGCGTTGTAATCTTCAATTGCTTTATCAAATTTTCTTAAGCGATAATTGGCTTCTGCTCTCCAATACATGGCCATAGCAGCAAGTTTTTTGTCGAGTTTGTATCGGAGCGATTTGTTGTAGTATTCGATTGCATTGTTGTAATTGCGCTGAGTGTAAAGCGTAGTGGCTTTGTTGTAACTAATCTTTTGGTAAGCAGCTCTTAGTTTTGGAGTTTTGTTCTCAATTTTATCTATTGAGGTTAAAGCAGCATCAAAATTTTTGGTAGTTAAATACACCGCTAACAAATACTGATAAGCCTCATCAATTCGTTCAGAATTTGGGTATTTTTCTATGTAATCTTTAAAAGCCTCAATTGATTTTTGATACGGGTCGATTGACAGTTTATAGCTCAATTGTGCGTAGTTGAACATAGCATCTTCTTGCACTTTTTTATCAAAGTCTAATTCGTAAGCCTTTTTGTAAGCTGATCTGGCGTACACTTTTTCATTCATTTTCATAAAGCAATCAGCCAAGTGGTAGGCTGATAATTGCGCCATGGTATCGTTTAAACTACTTAGTCTTCCAAATAGCTTAGAAGCTTTATCATAATCTTCAGTTTTGTAATATACGTATGCCAATTGGTATCTATCGTCACTATTTAAAACTCTAGATTCCTTTTCGTAGGTCTCTAAATAAGGCAGCGCACTTTTATAATCCTTTTTATAATAGTGTGCTTCACCAATTAATCGAGCTACTTCTGGCTTTCTCTTCTCAATTACATTCTCGTACAGCGGTGGTGCGTATTCTAAAAGCAGGTCATATTTCTTTTGATTGTAATAAATCTGGGTAATGTAATAAGGTACAATTGGCCCAAATTTTTCGTGGTTTTCCAGTTTTTTGAACTCCTTGAGCGCAGTTTCATCTTTACCATCTAAATAGGCAATGTGAGCGAAATAGTAGCGTGCTGGCGTAGCGTAATCGTTATTAATATCCTTTATTTCAAAAAAGGCGCGTGAAGCCGTTTCGTAGTTTTTCTTGCGCAGGTTGGCATATCCGTTTTTAAAGTGATATTCGTGTTTCTCGGTTTCGTTTAAATCATAAGGATCCACTTTTACAAACCAATCGATGGCATCTTGGTATTCTCGTTTTCTGTAGTGGTAAATCCCCAATTGGAAATGTGCATCTTTAACTTTAGGACTCTCTGGATGATTTCGAATAAAATCGCGTAAACGCATGGCTGCATCGCGGTGAAACAACTGAATAGCACAGAGTGCAGCCATATACTCAGAATTAACCGCTATTTCACTATTTGGATATTCAGCTACTTTTTGAGCGTTTTCAAACTCTTTTTGAGCCGCACTGTATTTCTCTTTATCAAAATACTCAGTACCTAAACGATAAAACTGAATTGGGTTGCGAAATAATTGAGTTTGCTGAGCAAATCCAGAAGTCACAAAAGCTCCAAATAATAAAATGGTTACAAGGTGTTTATACACGATATTTATCTCCGCCTTTTACGTAAGTATAGCAATGGATAAAAGTATATCGGCTTGTTTCGGGCCTTTTTGTGAATGTTCAAAGTTTTCAACCTAAATCTGTTGACACGAAGCGGAATCTAAACACTTCATTTCAAGGAACAAACACCACCTTTGAAAAGAATGCATTTTATGCAATTACTACCTTTGAGAAACAATTAAAGTTATGAGCGCAGAAACTATTTTAGCACTAAACAACGCCAAAGTTTACCAAGGCGATAACCTGATTTTGTCGGATGTAAAATGCAAGTTGAATAAAGGTGAATTTGTTTACCTGATTGGAAAAACAGGAAGCGGAAAAAGTAGCTTACTTAAAACACTTTATGGCGAACTCCCTCTGGAAGAAGGCGATGCAACGGTTGCCGATATCGAACTTAAAGGCATTAAACGCAAAAAAATTCCTTTTTTAAGAAGGAGATTAGGTATTGTATTTCAAGATTTTCAATTGCTGTCAGATCGTACAGTAGAAAAGAACCTTGAGTTTGTTTTGAAGGCAACGGGCTGGAAAAACAAAAAAGAAATTAAAGCCAAAATTGAGGATGTATTAGAACAGGTTGGACTACAAACCAAAGGGTATAAATTCCCACACCAACTATCTGGAGGAGAGCAACAACGAGTTGCCATTGCTAGAGCCTTGCTAAACGACCCTGATTTAATTTTAGCTGATGAGCCTACGGGAAACTTGGACCCCGAAACATCAAAACGCATAATGGGACTACTCATTGAAATTTGCAAAAAAGGAAATACCGTTTTAATGGCTACGCACGATTATTCTTTGATGGAATTGTACCACGACCGCACACTTAAATGTGAAAACGGTAGTTTAGTAGAGGTAAATACCGCACAAAGCGTATAAAAGTTTATGATTTCCATTCTAATTCCGATTTATAACGTTGATGTAACGGAATTGGTAAATGAACTTAACCAACAGGCTAACTCCTTAACTTCTGAATTTGAGATTATTTGCATTGATGATTGTTCATCAAACACCGAATTAAAATCTAAAAATCAAAACATAGAAAACCTTAAGCTTGTCTCGTACACGGAACTAAGCAAAAACATAGGCAGAGGTGCTATTAGAATGAAACTTGCCGAAAGGGCTAGATATGAAACCTTGCTTTTT
>CBFICO010000099.1:0-8983 GCA_965661115.1 Salibacteraceae bacterium | reverse complement strand
AAAAAATGCCATTTATCACCTATTTTAACCTTTGAGTCAGCCAAAATGCAATTAACAATAATATCGAATCGAGGCAGAGGTATATTGATACTTTTGCGTGCTTTACCTAAAGGAACATTATGCTAAAACACGTAAAATTTTCCCTTTCAATAATTGCCATTTTGTTTGTATCAATGTCAATTTTCGCTCAAAGCGGCGGTGTTAAAGGGTTTGTTTACAACGACAAAGACGGTAGTTCAGTAATTTACACCAATGTTTTTTTGAAAGGAACTACTTACGGAGTAGCAACTGACGGTAATGGATTCTACTCCATTAGTAAAGTTCCTGCTGGTGAATATACGCTTACGGTTAGCGGAATGGGTTTTGCTCCTTTTGAGGAAAAAATTACGATTAAAGATAACGTTACGCTTACCAAAAACATCACACTTAAAGAATCATCTATTGACCTAAAAACTTTTGACGTTTCTGCAGAAAAACAAGAAGCACAAACCGATGTAAAAATGTCGGTAATTAAAATTACCCCGACAGAAATAAATCAACTACCCACCATTGGTGGCGAAGCAGATTTTGCTCAATACATGCAAGTTGTTCCAGGTGTAATCTTTACTGGTGACCAAGGCGGTCAGCTATACATTAGAGGTGGATCTCCTGTTCAAAATAAAATTTTATTAGACGGAATGGTTATTTACAACGCCTTCCACTCTATTGGTTTATTCTCGGTTTTTGACGCCGATATTATGCAAAGCGCTGATGTTTACACCGGTGGTTTTAGCGGTGAATACGGTGGAAGAGTTTCTTCCATAATGGATATTACCACACGTGCCGGAAACAACAAACGCTTTGGAGGAAAAGTAAACCTGAGCACTTTTGGTGCAAAAGCTCTACTCGAAGGACCAATTAAGAAAGCAAAAGATAATAATGATGGAACTATCAGTTACTTGTTATCTGCAAAAACATCATACCTAGATCAAACCAGTAAAACGTTATATAGCTATGCCGATTCAAACGGGTTGCCATTTCAGTTTAATGATATTTACGGAAAGATTAGTTTTTCAGCTCCTTCTGGAAGTAAAGCAGATTTATTCGGATTTAATTTCGACGATAATGCGTCCTACTCAAACGGTGCTTCAATAGGCTGGCGAAACTATGGAGGAGGCGGACGCTTCTTACTTCTCCCAAAAGGTAGTAGCGCTATTGTAGAAGGTAATTTGGCTATGTCGGAATACCTAATAGAAATGGAAGAACCTTCTGCTAGAACCAGAAGAAGTGGCGTTAGCGGATTTAACTTTGGAATTGGGTCAACCTATTTTACTGGTGATAATGAATTCAAGTTCGGAATTGATATTGTTGGATTTACAACTGACTTCCAGTACACCAACAGTTTTGGAAGAACGTTTAGCCAGCAAGAAAACAACACTGAATTAGGAGTTTTTGCCAAATACAAAATATCATTCGGAAAGCTGATAATTGACCCAAGTTTAAGGTTGCAGTATTACGCATCGCTATCAACCATTTCACCTGAACCTAGAATGGGATTGAAATACAACGTGACCGATAACTTTAGAATAAAAGGTGCTGCTGGAATGTATTCTCAAAACTTAATAGCAGCAAACTCTGACAGAGACATTGTAAACCTATTTTACGGATTTATTAGCGGTCCAGAAAGCCTTCAGGACGAATACGTTACAATAGATGGTGAAGTAAAAGAGCTTACGAATAGATTGCAAAAGGCTAATCATTATATACTCGGTTTTGAGTACGACCTTTGGAAAGGTATTACTGTGAATTTAGAAGGTTACTACAAGCAGTTTAATCAGCTCATAAACATTAACCGTAATAAGCTCTTTGAAGACGCTGATTACAACTCCGATAAACCTGATATTTTAAAGAAGGATTTTATAGTTGAAACAGGGGATGCCTATGGAGCAGATATAAGTGCAAAATGGAGCTACAAAAAAATCTACCTATGGGCAGTTTATTCCTTAACCAAAATTACGCGTTGGGATGGCATTCAAGAATACAGCCCAGTTTTTGACAGACGACACAATGTGAACCTGGTTGGTGCTTACACCTTTGGAAAAGACCTAAACTGGGAAGCAAACGTACGCTACAATTTTGGTAGTGGTTTCCCTTTTACTCAAACTCAAGGCCTTTACGAAGAAATCAATTTCTCTGGCGGGTACGATACAGATTACTCAACTGAAAACGGAAACTTAAATGCCATTTACGGTGAGCTAAATCAAGGTCGTTTGCCAGCCTATGCGCGACTTGATGCTAATATTAAAAGAACTTGGACATTGGGTGCCTTTAGTGAATTGGTTGGTGCAATAGGTATTACAAATGTTATGAATAGAGCAAACATTTTCTATTACGATAGATTGACGAACACTCGAGTAAATCAGTTACCGTTTATGCCAAATGCGAGCATTAGCGTAACTTTTTAGTATATCGCTATTACTCTTGTTCTATAACACTTATTGGCAAGGCAGCCAACATTCTTTTCTTTAGAATCAATTTATATTTGCACAAAATTTCTTCCTAGTTGTTAAAAGGGAAAAGAAATAGAAATGGCAAACGATACAAACAAAAACGGAGCATTAAATGGAATCGATAGCGAAATTGACGTTATTGGTGATAACCATATATCAACTAGCACAGACACGCCTATGCGCTCAGATGCTTTTGAGTTAACCAATGCAGAGAAAATAGAAAGCATCCAAAAAGACTTTGCAAACATTATGTACACCCTGGGGTTAGATATGACTGACGACAGTTTGAGTGGAACCCCAAAACGGGTAGCAAAAATGTTTGTGAATGAAATTTTTGGTGGATTACACCCAGATAACGAACCTAAAGCAAGCACCTTCGAAAACAAATACCAATACAACGAAATGTTGGTAGAGAAAAACATAGTGTTGTACTCTACTTGCGAACATCACTTTTTACCTATCGTTGGTAAAGCCCATGTTGCTTATATCTCCAATGGAAATGTTGTAGGTCTATCAAAAATCAACAGAATTGTAGAGTATTACGCTAAGCGCCCTCAAGTTCAAGAAAGACTTACGATGCAAATAGTAAAACACTTGCAAAAAGTAATGAATACGGAGGATGTGGCTTGTATTATTGACGCCAAGCACTTGTGCGTAAACTCAAGAGGTATTAAAGACATAAACTCCAGCACGATTACCGCTGAATACGGTGGTCGTTTTAAAGATAAAGAAGTAAAACGTGAGTTCCTGAACTATATAAACATGGAGCTCAAAGCATAAACTCAACACTTAATGGCCCTATATGAGCAATACCCAATTGAGGTATTTAATTCGCTAGGAAAAAAGAAGGAAAAATTTGAACCCTTAAACCCACCCCGTGTGGGTTTATATGTTTGTGGACCCACCGTTTACAACGAAGCTCATTTAGGAAACCTACGTTCCTTTTTAACTTTTGATATTGTTTGGAGATACCTAGAGCATTTGGGTTACAACGTCCGATATGTAAGAAACATAACCGATGTAGGGCATCTGGTTAGTGATGCCGACGAAGGAGAGGATAAAATTGAAAAACGCGCCCGCTTAGAGCAGATTGAACCCATGGAAATTGTTCAGAAATACACGAACAGCTTTCATGCAGTTAACAAGTTTTTCAATCTTAAAGAACCTAGTATTGAGCCTACTGCAACTGGTCATATTGTGGAACAAATAGAAATGGTGCAACGCATTATTGATAATGGCTACGGCTATGAGATAAATGGCTCTGTGTATTTTGACGTGAAAAAATTCATGGAAAAATACGACTACGGAAAACTTTCTGGTCGTAAGGTTGATGAATTACTTGAGCAAACGAGGGAAAATTTAGAAGGCGGTTCGGAAAAGAGGTACTTTGCCGATTTTGCTATCTGGAAAGGTGCTTCGGAAAATACTCTTATGAAATGGAATTCTCCTTGGGGAGAAGGTGTTCCAGGATGGCATCTGGAGTGTTCAGTAATGAGCACCAAATACTTAGGCGAAAAATTTGACATTCACGGAGGTGGTATGGATTTAAAATTTCCACACCATGAATGTGAGATAGCTCAGAACATAGGTGCTGGAGACGGCGACCCGGTGCGATACTGGATGCATGGAAATATGCTTACCGTAAATGGCACCAAAATGAGCAAATCATTAGGGAACGCTTTTTTACCAATGGAATTAATTGCTGGTGACCATGAGTTACTAGACCAAGGTTACTCTCCTATGACCGTTCGCTTCTTCTTTTTACAGGCACACTACAGGAGTACGGTAGATTTTTCTAACGATGCATTAAAGGCAGCCGAAAAAGGATATAAAAGATTAATGAATGCATTGCGTCTAATCAATAAAATGAACGCCGTTAAAGCAGAAGCAATTGACGATAAACTAGACGGTGAGTTAAATTCACTTTGCGATCAGCTGTATATGGAAATGGGAGACGATTTCAATACACCAAAAACGGTTGCAGTGCTTTTTGATTTAGCCAACAAAATCAACTCATTTGCGGATAAACACCTTGCGTTGAATGCCATATCTAAAGAAACATTTAGTCGTCTTAAATCTACTTTCACTACTTTCACTACTGATGTACTTGGTTTAAAAGATGAAATGGATGGCGGATCTGACAAGTTAGACGACGTTATGCAAATGCTCATCGAAATGCGATCTGAAGCGCGTGCAAACAAAAACTGGGAGCTTTCTGATGCCATTAGAGATAAATTAGGTGCGGTTGGTATTGTGCTAAATGATGGTAAAGAAGGAAGTGATTATCAAACAAAATAGACCATGATTCTATCTGGAAACGAAATAAAAAAGCAATTGGGTAAAAACATTTTTATCGAACCATACGATGAAAAACGAATGAACCCCAACTCCTATAACTTAAGCCTACACGATAGATTATTGGTATACGATACCGACGTGTTGGAAATGAAAAAACCGAATCCAACCAAGGAATTATTTATTCCAGAGGAAGGATTGGTTTTGGAACCAGGAAAGCTTTATTTAGGTCGTACAGCAGAGCATACCAGAACCGAAAGTTACGTACCTATGCTTGAAGGTAGAAGCAGCATTGGTAGATTAGGACTGTATATACACGTTACTGCTGGTTTTGGTGATGTTGGTTTTTCAGGTTATTGGACCTTAGAAATTCACTGTGTAGAGCCTATCCGAATATATGCTGGAGTTGAAATCTGCCAGATATATTACCACTCTATAGAAGGAGACTATGACAAATACGTTAGCGGAAAATACCAAGACAATAAAGAGGTTCAGCCAAGTATGTTGTATAAGGATTTTGAAGTCTAAACGTAAAACGTTTAGCGTAATACGTACAACGTACATTAAAAATGAAAAAAATAATCTCCTTTCCTTTTCTTCTGCTGATTAAAATCTACCAATGGACTATTTCTCCATTGTTGGGACAAAATTGCAGACATATTCCAACTTGTAGCCGATATACATATGAAGCTATTGAAGTACATGGAGTAATAAAAGGTATTTGGCTTGGAGCAAAAAGAATTAGCAAATGTCACCCTTGGGGAACTAGTGGTTACGATCCTGTTCCGCCCAAAGATTAGTTATCCCTCACCCTGTTTATGTGGTAAGGTTCAATTATGTTTCCATCTTCATCTTTAATGGTGGTAAACAAATCAAATTCCACCGAAGTAATTGAAACATTGGCATTTTTAAAGTAGTAAACACCTCCCCATGGATGTTTAACCTTCCAGTAAATACTCGCAGTTCCATCTTTAACCACTACCCTTTCTGTAATCTCTTTATTACCCTTCATGTAAACTTCCTCGGTTACACCAATTGGGTACTCCTTTGCAATCTCTTCGTGAACACCCGGCTGATTCATATTCCAGTCGTGATGTTCATGAATACTAGTAGTAGTTGGGTTTTGCGCAGCCGCTGCTTTATCTAAAATAGCGTGAATATCATCATGCTCATCCTTGGGTTTGTTTACCTTTTTTGCTGTAGCGTGTAACTCTGCTTTTTTACCAGTGCTCGCCGTACCTTTTTTAGGGGTTGGTTTTGGGGTAGGTTTAGGAGTTGGTTTGGGAATAGGCTTAGGAACTACTTTGTTATCTTTTTTGTTTTCGGGTTTCTTTTCATTTTCTTTTTTCTCAGCAATTTCTTTCTCTTTGGCTTCCTTTTCTTTTTCAGCCTTTTGTTTTACTTCTTCCGCGGCTTTTGCCTCAGCCTCAACTTTTGCTTTCTCTTCCTCTGCTTTTTTCTTAGCCTCCTCTTCCGCAGCTTTAGCAGCAGCTTCCTCCTCTGCGACTTTTTTCTCAGCTTCTTCCTTCGCTAATCGTTCTGCTTCTGCAGCAGCAGCGGCTTCTTCCTCCGCTTTCTTTTTAGCTGCTTCCTCTGCTTCTCTTTTCTTTTTTGTATCCGCTACAATTTGAAGTTTTGTTTTTGCCGAAGTTTCACCGGGCATTAACTTTATTGCTTCTTCATATTGTGTTTTCGCCTCCTCAAAATTTTCGCTCTTTAACGCTTTATCACCAGCAGCTACTAATTTTTCGTATTGATCTTTTTTCTCTTTTAGTGCAGCTGCTTTTGCTTCTTCTTCCTCTTTGGCTTTAGCAGCCGCCTCGGCATCTTTTGATGCTTGTTCTTTTTTATCTACTTCTTCCAATAACTTGGTTATTCCTTCTTTGCCTGGCATAGCCGCACTTGCAGCTTCTGCACTTTTACGCGCGGTTTCGTAATCTCCTTTTGACAAAGCTTTTTCTGCTGCGGCTTTATTCTTTTCGTAAGTCTTTTTCTTTTCTTCAAGCTCATCGGTTAGCTCTTGAATTTTTTCCATTGCACGGAGTGTGTACTCAGCAACCCAATCAAAACATTTAATGGAAGGATCATAAAATATTTGCCCAACAGGTTTGTCTAGCACCGAATAATCGATGCCTTCCACTTTTTCAATCATGCTAACTTGAACCTCTTTTCCAGTACAACCAATGTCAATCATCTCTGGTGTTACATTCTGCAAAAGAATCTCAACCTTTTTGGTAGCGTAACCCTGTTTTATAAAATGAAGGCGATAGTCCTTCCCAAAGTCTAAGGTCAAATCGAAATTTCCATTTCCGTCTGCAGTCACACGTTTTACTTTTTGCCCACCAGAATAAACAATTACAAATGAGTTGGACATATCGGTAAAACCGTCTTTCATATCGCCATTAATCTCAAACTTTTCCATTTGAGCAAAAGCACTGAAAGCGAAAACCGCAAAAAATAATATTGAGAAAAACTTTTTCAACTGATTAAAGAATAATCAACCTGCGAAAATATAAGAAATCGCTTCCTGATAGTCTCAGCCATTTTGCACTTGTAATAAATCTGCAAATAATTTAAATCCATAGAGGTTAAGAATATCTTTTTAACTCGCTTTAAAGCTCGAATTAAAATCATCTTTGCAAAAAGCTTTTTAATGAATTCCATTTTAAATATCTACGCAACAACTTATCAAGGGTTAGAAGAAATTTTAATTAATGAATTGGTGCAAAACAAAATTGGTTCCAAACATGAAATCCGAAAAAGAGGCGTAGCATTCAAAGGAACCATTGAGGATATTTACAAAGCAAATTATTTGGTAAGCACAGCGTTAAGAGTTCTGGTTAATCTTGAGTCTTTTGATCTGAATTCTAATAAAGATTTATACAATGCTGGAAAAGGTATAGAATGGGAAAAGTGGTTTGACGCTCAAAAAACTATTGCCATTGACTCGGTTGGACGGTCTGATATTTTTAAAAACAGCGTTTACGCAGCTCAACTGCTAAAGGATGCCATTTGTGATAGGTTTACGGACAAAGAAGGATCAAGACCTAACGTTGATTTAAAATTTGCCGATATAAGAATTCACCTTCTTATAGCTGGAAACAAATGCACTATATCTCTGGACAGTTCTGGTGACTCGTTACATAAGCGAGGATACAAAACTATTTCTGGAAAAGCACCGTTAAGCGAAGTTTTGGCCGCAGGTATCATTCGACTTTCGGGTTGGGACGGAAAAACACATTTTCATGATGGAATGTGCGGTAGCGGCACTCTGCTTACCGAAGCTTATTTGAATTCTAAAAAGATGGCTGTTGGATTGTACCGAAATCATTTTTGCTTTAAAAATTGGAATGAATTTAATGAAGATGCATGGAGGCATATTCAAAAAGATTCCATCAATAACGAAAACAGTTCAGCTGCAACAATTTCTGGTTCAGATGAACATCCTTATGCTATACAAGATGCAAAAATGAATGTGAGCTCGGCAGAGCTAGAACAATTCATCAATTTGGCAAAAGCAGACTTTTTTAAAAGCCCTGCCCCTGCTGAAAGTGGAATGTTAATTCTGAACCCTCCTTACGATAAACGAATTTCAATTGCCGATGCTAAACAATTCTATGCGCGTATTGGCGACAAATTAAAAAGCGATTATAAAGGTTGGACAGCTGCCGTATTCAGTTGTAACATTCCAGCTATAAAAGCTTTAGGACTAAAACCTAAAAGAAGAATTCCTCTCTGGAATGGACCTTTGGAAGGTAGGTTGATTTTGCTTGAGTTGTATTAATCGTTTTTTTTAGCATTTCAACGATAAAAAAGTAGTAGCATCGAAGTTCCTAAAAAGTCCAATAAACGACTAGTTAAGTTCGTATGTCATTGAGATGAACTTCAAATTAAGTCTTATGGCAAAGTACGTCATTGTGCTACTAAGGTTCTTAATTACCCTGCAGGTATATGCAGCGAATAGAACCTGGACCAATGCTAATAATACTGGTTTATGGAGTGATGCCGGTAATTGGTCGGGCGGAAAACCCGGGTCAAACGATAAAGCAGTTCAGTTTGCATTGTGTTGGAATGTGCGGTCCAATTGTGCTTGCCCATTGGTAAAAAATCAAATACAGGAAAGTTTGTTTCAGTAATTACCTACAACTTCGGTAGAATAAGCACTTATGCCTTTATTGGTGTTTTGTTGGCTGCACTAG
>CBFICO010000098.1:0-9034 GCA_965661115.1 Salibacteraceae bacterium | reverse complement strand
AAAAAGAATGTGAGGTTTCATATAATGAGGACTTAATATAAAACTGTACACAACACGGTATATAGCAAATAGGGCGTTCAGTCGTTTACGAAAGTTCAGTGCTATTTACGAACACCGCCAAATCGTTGATTTGGCTTTTAAAATGAACAATATAAAAACAAAATACAACGCTTTGGCTCAGTGCAAATTGGAAAGTTTATCGCTGTCTACTGCCCTACTTGCCATATACTAACCGTTAGATTCAACTGTACCAGAACTAAAGATTAGCTTCCTACTTAAGAAAGCATTGAAATCTGGCATATTTTAGAAAGATGGTCAACAAATTGCCTTGCTCAAATGTTATATCCAACAACTCTAATTATGAATCTCATACTCAAAACCAAAGTAGCGGGCAATTACTACAAGGTAATGGATGCTTTTGATCGTCAGCTTTTCGAGGCATTAAAACCTCCTTTTGGTGAAATGAACATTGTTGAATTCACTGGATCAAAAAAAGGAGATACGGTGCACCTGAAGTTTGAAAGCCCTTTCAAAGCAGAATGGATAAGCAAAATCACTGAGGATGGCGAAGACCAATCAAAAGCATGGTTCGTTGACGAAGGAACGGTTTTACCTTGGCCACTTCACACATGGAAACATAAGCACATTGTGCAAAGGCTTGACGATAAAACTTCAATTATAATTGATGACATATCGTTTACTGCGAAAAATTCGCTGTTAACGCTGTTCATGTACCCTGCACTGTTCATCGGTTTTTTCCCCAGAAAAAAAGTATACCGAGCTTATTTTGACAAACTAAATCTCTAAATTCACTCAAATTATGGAAGATGTAATTATTATCGGAGCAGGTGTTTCTGGTTTGGTGGCTGCTTTAGAGCTAGAAAAATCCGGGATTTCTCCACTAATACTTGAAGCCTCCGACTCTGTTGGTGGTCGAGTAAAAACAACGGAGAAAAATGGCTTCTACTTAGACCATGGGTTTCAAGTTCTACTTACCGCTTATCCAGAAGCAAAGCGCTATTTAGATTTAGATGCGCTGAAACTTGTAAAATTTAAACCGGGAAGTGCAATTTACCTCAATAAGCAAATAACTAAAATTGGAGACCCTACTAGGGATAAATCATTTCTAATAAGCACCTTGTTTGCAAAAGTTGGCTCATTGAGAGACAAAATTATAATACTGAAACTGAACAATCTGCTCAAACAAAAGAGCATGGAAGAGATTTTTGCTTCCGCTGAGAAAACAACCTTAGATCATTTAAAAGACTTTGGATTTTCAGAAAAAATAATTTCTTCCTTCTTTCAACCCTTTTTCGCCGGTATATTTTTAGAAGAAGAACTCTCTACTTCAAGCAGAATGTTTGAGTTTGTCTATAAATTATTCGGAACTGGATATGCCGCAATTCCTGCTGAAGGAATCAAAGAAATTCCACTTCAATTGGCTAGTTCACTAAAGTCAACCAAATTTCGATTTAATAGCAAAGTGGTGTCACTCAACAACAGCCAAGTAGAGTTGGATACAGGTGAAAAAATATCGGCAAATCGAATAATCATTAGTACCGATCCGTCGGATTTGATAAAAACTCAATCCAAAAAGGTTAAGTGGAAATCTTGTTACAACCTATATTTCGAAACAGAGAAAAGTACTTTGAACGAACCCATTATCGGACTTTTACCTGGAGAAAACACTTTAGTGAATAACATTTACTTCCTGCAAGATATTTTCGGTTCAAGTTCTGAAAAAAGTGTGCTTTCGGTTACGGTGGTAAAAGATCATTCCTTATCCGAAGAGCAATTAGTAACTAGTGTAAAAAATGAACTACAAAACGAATGTGGTATCGCTGTTGGAAATGTGGTTTCTATATTCCCAATTAAAAAAGCACTTCCAGACAGTACTAATCTCAAATACCAACCAAGTAGTGAAGATGTAATGTTGAGTGAAGGGCTATACTGCTGTGGAGATTATTTAGCCAACAGTTCGCTTAATGCTGCCATGGCAAGCGGCAGAGTTGCAGCCGAGCAAGTATTTAAGTCTCTAAAGAATTAAATCTTTTAATTATAAAAGCAAAACAAGTCATAGTTGTTGGAGCTGGTATTGCAGGTATCGCCACTGCGCTGCGCTTGAATGCCAAAGGTTACAAGGTTAAGGTACTAGAGGCTGCTCCTAAACCAGGTGGCAAACTAGACGTAATTAAAACCAAAGGGTTCCGGTTCGACAAAGGTCCGTCCTTATTTACACTCCCCTATTTGGTAGTTGAATTGTTTGGTTTATACAACGAAAACCCACAAGACCATTTTGAATACCAGCAACTGGATACTATAACCAATTATTTTTGGGAGGATGGTACTAATATTAGCACGTATTCTAATATTGAAAAAACGGCTAGCGAGCTACAAAAAAAGCTAGGAATTGATGCTAAGCAATTCGTTAAGTACATCGAACGTTCGTCAGAAATTAACGATTTAACCTCCGCTACTTTTCTTGAAAAAAGCTTACACAAAACCAAAACTTGGCTCACAAAGGATGTAGCCAAGGCACTTACCCAATTACACAAACTTGGATTAAACGATACTTTACATTCGTTTAATGAAAGCTACTTCAGCCACCCGAAAATGACGCAGCTTTTTGATAGATACGCTACCTACAACGGATCCAACCCGTACAAAACACCGGGCATAATGGCGGTAATTCCTAGCCTAGAATTTGTACAGGGTGCTTACTTTCCAAAAAAAGGTATGCGCAGCATTGTAGATAGTCTAGTGGAACTTGGAGAAAGAAATGGGATTGATTTTCAATGTAATAGTCCAGTTAAAGAGATTTTATACGACGGCAAGAAAAACGTTACAGGCGTAAAAACCTCAAGCGAAGAAATTGCTGCAGATATAGTCGTATCAAATATGGACGTGCGTCCTACGTTTGACAAATTATTACCAAATGTGGCTACACCAAAGCGCATCATAAATCAAGAACCTTCGTCTAGCGCGTTAATTTTTTATTGGGGGATTAACCGTGAGTTCAACAATTTAGCGGTGCACAATATTTTGTTTAGTGAGGATTATCAAGACGAGTTCAATCAATTATTTAAAACCAAAACGTTGAGTAATGACCCTACCGTTTATATCCATATCAGTAGTAAAGTGAATTCAGACGATGCGCTACAAGGCATGGAAAATTGGTTCGTAATGGTAAATGCACCTAGCGCTACACCACATGCCCCTGCGATTGATGTTGATACGGTAAGAACCGCAATTCAGCAAAAAATAAATCGGATACTAAAAACGAACATAGCCAATCACATTGTTTGCGAAGAGATACTTACTCCTAAAGGTATTGAGCGCAATACCTCATCTTATGCAGGCGCATTGTATGGTCCCAGCTCAAACTCGAAGCTATCGGCATTTTTGAGACAACCAAACTTTTCTAAACAAATTAAGGGGCTATATTTCTGTGGTGGAAGTGTGCATCCAGGAGGTGGTATCCCGCTTTGTTTACTTTCGGCTAAAATTACTGCAAACTTAATTCCAGAAGCTTAATGTTTACGCGACTCAAACAGTACGTCACTCCTGTTTTGATTATCCTTCATATAGTAGGTTTGGTTGGTATGATTGTTTTCCCAGAATGGAATTTAAAGTCGATTTCATCCTTAAACCTTTTGACCTCTCTCGGTCTTATTCTACTTCCTGCTCCCATCCATCAATTATGGAAAAAAATCCTGATTGTATTCGGCATCGGAATTTCGGTGGAAGCTATTGGAGTAGCTACGGGAATTCCATTTGGCAACTACTATTACGGAGAGGCTTTAGGTAGAAAAATATTTGAAGTGCCCATTATAATTGGGGTTAACTGGTTTCTTACGGCCTATATAAGTTATCACTTGGCTAAAGGGTTCATCAAAAACCGAAATGCACTAATTCTTATTTCAGCCACGCTTATGATGGTATTGGATATGTTTATAGAACCGGTAGTGCATAAACTAGATTATTGGTACTGGGAAAACACTGAAATACCCATTGAAAATTACATCAGTTGGTTTGCTATTGGCTTGCTATGCATTATAATAATTGATAGAAACAACTCTGAAAAAGTAAACCGATCAGCCAGAAATCTGTTCTTTATACAATTGGTTTTCTTTGCAATCCTAAATTTATTTCTACCATGATGTGGTTACTCATTCCTGCAACGTTTTTATTTATGGAGTTCATGGCTTGGTTCATGCACAAATACGTCATGCACGGCTTCATGTGGTATTTCCATAAAGATCACCACCAAACCGAGCCGGGCTTTTTTGAGAAAAATGATGTCTTCTTTTTGATGTTTGCCATTCCCAGCTGGTTACTAATCATGTTTGGAATGATGGCCGGTAACGATTATAGAGTGTTTATTGGATTGGGAATTCTTGCGTATGGAATCTGCTACTTTTTAGTGCATGATGTGCTAATACATCAGCGTTTTAGGTGGTTCAGAAATACTAGAAATTGGTATGCACGTGCGGTTAGAAAAGCACATTATGTGCATCACAAAAAGAAACACAAAGAAGATGGCGAGTGCTTTGGGATGCTGCTAGTACCTCCTCATTTTTTTAAAGAAGCCCTCAAGAAACGATAAATGGAAACTCCCTACCTCTACCTGCTAATCAATGCATTCACCATCCTCGGACCGTTGCTACTCAGCTTTGATAAAAAGGTAGCTTTTTACGAAGTACTGCCGAGAGCTTTTGTTGCTGCCGCCATAGTAGCAGTGCCGTTTCTTATTTGGGATGAAATATTTACCCGAGCAGGGTTTTGGGGATTTAACCCAGATTATTTATCGGGGATTTATGTAATGAGCCTGCCTATCGAAGAAGTACTTTTCTTTTTTACAATTCCCATTGCCTGTACCTTTATTTATGCCTGCCTAAACAACTGGTTTCCAGAGAATGCCTTGGCGGCTAAAGAAAAAAGAATCACAAGCGGTTTATTGCTTTTTGTAATTTTCTTAGCCATTGTTCACCGACAGTTTTGGTACACGGTTACCACCTTTAGTTTATTGGCTATTTTCTTAGGGTATCTGAGATGGTATACCGAAACGCCTTACATGCATTATGTGTACAGAGCTTATTTGGTATGCCTAATTCCATTCTGTATTGTAAATGGTATTCTAACAGGATCGTTGATTGCCGAACCAGTAGTTTGGTATAACGATGCCGCGTTTACCAGTATAAGAATCGGCACTATTCCGTTTGAAGATTTTCTTTACGGCTTTCTGCTTGTAATGGGCAATATAGTTGTTCTAGAGAAAATTAGTATCCGTAAATCCGGATTAATCAAGTAATTTCTGAGTTTCTATTTGAACCTTTTTTAAATTACGTTGTATTTAATGTATATACATATAATGTTTTCACATACATTTGAATCATGATAAAAATTGAAGAAGAAATTCAACAAAAAGAGTTTAGCAGTCCGCAGCAAAAAGTAATTGTGAACTTGCTTTACACCCATGGAAAAATTGGCAGCATTCAACATCGTACCCTAAAACCATTTGGTATTAGTATTCAGCAATTTAATCTGTTGAGAATTTTACGAGGACAACATCCCGTGCCAGCTTCGGTTAAGCTACTTACAGAGCGTATGCTAGATAAGATGAGCAATGCGTCAAGACTCGTGGATAAATTGCTTGCAAAAGATTTTGTAGAGCGTCAAGTTAGCAAGTATGATAGACGACAGGTTGATATTGTAATCACCAAAAAGGGAATGAAAGTAACCGAAGAGGCATCTACGGCTTTGGACAAAGCAATGGATGCTTTTTCCTTAAACGATAAAGACGCAGAACAACTGAGTAAACTCCTAGATAAACTACGAGGATAAAATTTAAGGTTATGAAAGGAATAAAAGTTTTTACAGGATTAGCAGCGCTCACATTTATGCTGAGTATTTCCATGCACATTTTTGCCCAGTCAACCACAATTATAGTTGACACTAAAGCATCAACCCTTAACTGGAAAGGTGAAAAAGTAACCGGAAACCACGTTGGAACCATCAAAATAAAGTCTGGAGAATTAGTTTCAACCGGAAGTTCATTAACTGGCGGAACAATTGTGATTGACATGTCCTCTATTGTTTGCACTGATCTTAATAATGAAGATTACAACGCCAAGTTAATTAGTCATTTAGAAAGCGAGGACTTCTTTTATGTGGAGAAACACCCCACAGCGTCTTCTGAAATTTCCAAGGTGGAATCAATTGGCGATAATAAGGTGAAAATTTCAGGTAACATGACCATTAGAGGAAACACTAACGAGGAATCTTTTGATGCTGTTGTCAGCATTAAAGTTGGAAAATTAAACGCAAACGGAACCATGAAAATCGACCGAACTAAATACAAAGTAGAGCACGGTTCAGGCTCAATTTTTTCTGGGTTAGGAGACAAAATGATCTACGACGAGTTTACGTTGGAGTTTAGGGTGGTTACACTACAAAGTTCCGTGATTGAATTGATTTAAAAGCCCCAGATGAGGCTTTTTTTTGTAACGCTGCGCTAATTCCCACCTCCCAGAAAGCTAGCAATCTTGACGTATGACAGGATTCACCTCCGCAGAGCTTCGGTGATCCTAATTTGGGAAAATTCAAAAGCCAGTTGCACAATGTGCAACTGGCTTTTTTATGCTGCTAAGCTCAAACGAGTTTGGCTTATTGCATAAAAAAAGCCTTGCACAATGTGCAAGGCTTTTGTCGGGGTGGCAGGATTCGAACCTGCGACCTCCGCGTCCCAAACGCGGCGCGATAACCGGGCTACGCTACACCCCGAAAAGGTGAAAATTGGTAGTGTAGTTTATGCCGAACATGTTTCGGTACTAAACCCCGATTCCGTTATCGGGCGGCAAAAATAAATTTCTTTTTTGGAATATCAATACTACTGAACAGAAAATATTTCCTGCTCCAATACAGCTATTCGCTCCTTTAAGTTATTGAACAATTCTCGGTCTATTTCGCCTCTTGATTTTACCATTTGTTCTATGGTAGGCTTAATGGTATCTAGCTTGTTCAAAACCAAAGCTGCTTTACCCGAATCTTTCTTAATTTCATATAATAAACGGGTGCAATTATAGTAGCTGTATGACTGATCATATAACTTTAGTGACACCGATTTTTCTGTGATATAATTAGCGCAAACTGCATAGCTAATTTCCATATCTTGAATCCAACCACCCAAAACCATGTAACTCACCAATAACGCTCTCCCTTCAGAGTACATTTGTTCGGTTGCCTTGAGATAAACTTTTGTAAGAACCGCAGATTTGTCAATACTTGGATCAGGATTCGCCAATTCTCTGAGTTGATCTTCATTAAACGCTTCCCTAATTCCAAGCTCCTCACTCAGTTTTAGCAGCTCTTCCAAATACCTATCCGCATACTGTGTTTGCTCATAGCTAGAGGTGTAAACAAAAAAGCTAGCATACTTTCCAAGTGCCAATGCCTTTTCGGTGGTGGTGTTTAATTCTGGAAAATCGTTTGAAACCAAACTTGAGTTAAAAGAACATTCTTTTGAATACAAATCCTCGTACAAATTAGCAGCTTGCTCTATGTTCTTTCGCACAGTTCCCAGCTCATGCACATAGGCTTGTTTTTGTGCAACCTGATCTGCTTCACTCAAGGACTGCTCAATTGCCTTATTTTCCTCCTTTTCTGAAGAATCAAAATGCCTACAGCTTGTCAAGATTAAAACCGAATACATTAAAAACAAGAATGCTTTTTTGAATACCATAATTTACAAGATTATACAAGTACTTTAACATAGCCTTTTTTTAACGATAATAATTGACCTTAAATAATTACTTTCGCTCTAGCAATGCTTTTCAAATCTACAATGTTCAGACTAAGCAAATTAGCGTTAATCGTTATTCTAACCAAATTTACGTCGTGCGCCGAAACTGTTGAAAAAGATGTGGTGAATGAAGAAGAGATTGCACAAGAAGCAATTGAAGACTTTGAAAACTACAGACTTAAACTTACCCTTCTCGACAGCCACAAACTCGAATTTCCTTCACCAGTTGAACTGGCAAAAAATTATAAAAACGCTGGCATAGAATTTATTCCAGGAATTACCAACTCTCCAAAGAGTTACGAGAATTATGTAACTAATACTAAAAAGTCACTCAATTTTGGAGTGTACTCTGCCGATTTAAGTTACTGTGTACTTAATGATCAAGGGCAATGTGCATCGGATTATTTTGTTGCAATTCAAAGACTTAGTGATAAAATTGGGCTAAGCAAAATTTTTAAATATGAACTAATTCTTACAGATTTCAATTCCAGTTTAGGTGATAAAGATTCACTCTCAAGAATAGTATCCGGATTACAAAAAGACTTGGACAAAACCCTACTTGCAAACGGTACTCAAGACAGAGCCATTCTTTTTTACACCGGGGCATGGGTAGAAAGCGCGTATATTGCAATAAACGCTAAAAAGAATTTCTCTAATAACATAGATACAGCAACCGTAAATCAAATTACTTCTCAAATAGAAATGTTGGATGAAATCATTAATGAATTCGACAATATGGACGAGAAAAATCAGGAAGTAATGGATCTTCAAAACAAGTTGTTAGAGTTTAAAGAAATGACTGGTCAAATTAGATTTACTACCACAAAAGACTCAGTTGTTCTAAACATTCGAGACCTTCAAAGAATAAGGTCCAAAATTGAAGAAATAAGGGCTTTCGTAGTTAGTTAAGATTGCCTTAAATCATAGTAAAATCAACTTGTAGCACTTGCTTATAATTCTATCTTTGCCCGCCAAATTTCAAGTATAAAAATGATAAAAATCACTCTACCTGATGGCTCAGTCCGTGAATTTGAGCCTGGAGTCACTCCATTTGATGTAGCCAACGATATTTCTTCTGGTTTAGCACGCAATGTATTATCTGCATCGGTTAATGGCAAAACGGTAGAATCTGTAACCCCAATAACGGAAGACGCAAACCTTGTACTTTATACTTGGGATAATGAAGAAGGTAAAAAAGCTTTCTGGCATTCATCAGCACACATTTTAGCCCAG
>CBFICO010000097.1:0-9092 GCA_965661115.1 Salibacteraceae bacterium | reverse complement strand
TATAGTTTGCGTAATGCAATTATTCCTATAAACAGGTAAAACAAAGCGACAATTATGAGCGTGACTTTGTACTGAGGTTCAAATCCCGTATCGCCCGGCCAAAGAGTATGAGCGGCCACAAAGAAAGGAGCACTTAACAAGGAAAGCCCTGCAGTCATTTTTACCAAACGGGTTTCTCCAAATTGGTTCAGCCAATATCTTACCTCTAATTCGGGTTTTTCATTCAAAAAAGAAAAAGAAAGATCGTCCTCAATAAAATAGGCGGGCAAATAAGCATAATAAGCTTTAGCGTCAGAATCTATAACTCCGTCTGATTTGTTCCATAATTCATATTGCAAATGGCGATCAACAACAAAAAATGCTATGATAAATATGGCTATCCACGAAAAGCTCAAACTCTTTAATATAGTCTGCAACTTCTCTATCATAACTATCTTACTTAATCACAAATTCAGTTCTACGATTTTGTGCTCTACCTTTTTCAGTATCGTTACTGGCAACTGGCTTTGTGTCACCATAACCTACTGCCGTAATTCTGGTTCCAGCAATTCCTTTTTCAATAAGGTAATCTCTAACGGAATTAGCTCGGTTACTCGATAAGGTTTTGTTAGATTCAGAGCTACCTACATTATCGGTATGACCTCCTATCTCCACATTTACGGCCTTGTTGTATTTCAGAAAAGCTAGGAGTTTGTTTAACTCCGTAACGGAGGATTTTTTTAGCTCAAAACTCGCCGTTTCAAAAAACACATTTTTAAGCACCACTGCTCCACCCTTTTTTATGGGTATCAGCTCCACCTGCATTTCTTTTGGCTCAGTTACCGATTCTTCTTTCAGCTCAAAATTGTCCGAATAAAACAGATAGCCTTTTCTAGAAACATTAAGAGCATAATCTTTATTAGCAGGTAAACTTGCTAAGAAAGCGCCGTTCACTTTATCGGATTCTGTACTTGTAATCACCTCCTCTGTTTCTAAATCAATTAACTCTACTGAAGCCTCAAGCGGTCTTTTTGTTTCCGCATCAACCACAGAACCTTTAAGGTATGATGAAGTAATTGGCTGCGCTTCTTTGTACAAATCGAATTGATAAATATCCAACATTCCCAATCCACCTTCCTTTTCGCTGGCGTAATATGCCATACGGCCTGATGGATCAGCAATCATACCGAATTCATCCAATTCCGAATTGATGGGATAGCCTATGTTTTTTACCTGTCCCCAATTTCCGTTGGGTTGTTTGCGCACATAAAAGATATCGTGCCCACCCATTCCAGGTCTTCCGTCTGAACTGAAGTACATAGTTTGGCCATCTGCATGAATATGCGGTGTAAAATCTGCTCCCTCCGTATTAAAAGGCAAAGGAACGGGCTGGCTCCAAGTGCCGTCCGATTGTTTTTCTGATTGCCAGATATCGATATTTCCCCTTCCACCTTTTCGGTTAGATGCAAAATACAGGGTCTTGCCATTTGGCGATAAACTGGGGTGACTCTCCCACGCTCCTGAATTTATATCTCTACCCATATTCGTAGGAGGTAACCATTTACCGCCTACCATTTGTGTTACGTACAAATCGCAGCTACCAAAACCTCCTTGTTGATTGCAAGCCGTAAAAAACAAATACTTTCCATCGTGAGAAATGGAAGACGCTCCTTCATTGTGCCTGGGAGTATTTATTGGGGCTCCAAAGTTTTTGGCTCCTCTCCACCTATTGGTGTTATCCAGCTTAGAGTAGTACAAATCTTCTTTAAAAATTGGTTGACCTATTTTGCTGTTTCCTACATGAATTTTTGAGGTAAAAACGAACATCTTCCCATCCACCGTAATTGAAGGATGATATTCCTCCTGCCTAGTATTTACAGCAGGCCCCATGTTTTCTGGGTTAAAGGGTACTGGATTTTGTTTTGCCTTGATAGCGAATGAAGCCACCTCTTGCATCAAATCAAATTTAGATTGCAATGGTGGTGGAACCTTTTTCATTTCTTGCAGCTTGTTCAAATTAGATTGTGCCTCTTGATACTTTGCCAATCTAAGCTGAACCGAGGCTAATTGCATATAGGTTGTAGGTTTAAAACTAGCATCAATGTTTATGGCGTTTTGGTAGTACTCTTCTGCCTTTGAGAATTCTTTTTTGGTAAGATAAACATCACCCAAGTTAAGATGTGCTTCAATAAAATTAGGGTCGCGCTCAATTGCTTCATTAAAACTAACAATAGCCGACTCAAAGTTGTACATCCGAGCATGCTTCACTCCTACTACGTAACTCGCTACTGCCTTTTTCTTTTTTGATGTGTATTGAGCTTTGGAAGTTGTGGAGCAGCTTGTAGCGATTACGATAAATAGCACACTAGTTAAGAAATTTACGTTCCCTACGAATATATTGAATGTTGAATTTTGAATGTTGAATTGCAATCTGAATGGAATTTTGAGTGTTGAATTTTTAGTTTTTATTAAACTCATATTCTACAAGTATTTTAAATATTCTTTAATTTATGTGGAGTGCTTTTGCTTAATCGTAAAAAGCAGAAGAAAAACCCACATCATAATTAAAAATTCAAAACTTAAAATTCAACATTCAACATTCAACATTCAAAACTACTTACTCGGCACCTCCACCAAAATCTTTTTCAGGTAACCCCAAAATCGTTCCACAGTACCAATATGACATTTTTCGTCTGGCGAATGAGGATTTTTAATGGTTGGCCCAAAAGAAATCATATCCAATTTAGGTTGCGTTCGGCTAATGATTCCGCATTCTAAGCCCGCATGTACTGCATTTACAATTGGTTTTTCCTTAAAATAGTCTTCGTGAATACCTCGCATTACCTTAAGAATTTCAGAATCTGGATTTGGCTCCCAACCAGGATAAGACCCAGCATGTTCAACGTTGGCACCAATTAGCTTAAACAAACTTTCAATTTGCGATGCCAAGTCCCATTTAGCTTCTTCAACTGATGATCTAGTGAGAAAATCTATCTTTAAGTGACCATCGTCTAATTGAACTCTAGAAATGTTAGTAGAAGTTTCAACCAAATTATCAAAGTCATTACTCATGCGGTACATTCCGTTCCTAACCGCGTGAATTGCATTCAACATTCTTAACGCATCAGGTGCAAACGCGACAGAACTAGGCATACTAGTACCCACCAATTCCATTTTTAAATTCGGATCTGTTTTTTTGAATTCACTTTTATAAATAGACTCGTATTTTGAAACTATTTCATTAGCCAACTCCACTTTATCTTGTGGAATTACAATTGTGGCAAAAGCTTCCCGAGGAATGGCATTACGAAGACTTCCTCCTTCAAACTTTGCTAACTGTATGTTGCATTTTTTGATCAACTCCAGCAGCACTCTAGCCATAAGTTTATTACTATTCCCACGTTGCAAGTGAATATCGCAACCAGAATGACCTCCAAATAATCCAGTAATATTCAAGTTAAAAGCTGACCCTGAAGGATCTTCAATACCGTATTGAAAATTTATTGTGGTATCAACTCCACCGGCGCAGCCAATGCAAAGCTCGCCTTCGTCTTCGGTATCCATATTCAACAGAATATCTCCTTCAACCCAATTTGGGGTTAATGCCTCTGCCCCAGTCATACCGGTTTCTTCGTCAATGGTAAAAATGGCTTCAATTGGTCCGTGTTCAATATCATTTGAAGAAAGAACGGACATTGCAGCAGCTACTCCAATTCCATTATCGGCGCCAAGTGTAGTGCCTTTAGCTTTTACCCAATCGCCATCAATGTATGATTGAATGCCTTGCGTAAGAAAATCAAAATCGGTATCTGAATTCTTTTGGTGCACCATGTCCAAATGCGACTGAAGTACAACTCCCATTTTATTTTCATAACCTGGAGTGGCTGGTTTTTTAATTAAAACGTTGCCAATTTCGTCTCGCTCGGTATGAAGTCCTAAGTTTTTACCAAAGTTCATAATGAATTCAATTACACGTTCTTCTTTTTTTGAAGGACGAGGAACTGCGTTTAAATCTTCAAAATGATTCCATAAAACTTTGGGTTCTAGACTTCTAACTTCTTCGCTCATAATTTGTTTATAATTTGATTTTATAATGTGCTCAAATATATCCAAATTTGATGCTTAAACACCCGTAAATCCAAGTGATTTAGGAGTTAATGTGTAAATCAAAACGGTGTCAGTTCGAGTGAACTTTACGATTGAAAATAAGTGAAGTTTGTATCCGATCGAAAACCGGAACAGAAGCACTCGAACGGACAAAACTCTAAACTCATAATTCAACAATGAAATACGACATACAATTAAGATTCGATACTAAACCTGATTGGGCAAAGTATATTGTTGAGCACTTCGACGGTTTTTTGCAAGACCACGCTGACTGTGAAAGGAAAGCCTCTTCTATGGCTATGAGTTTTGTGGCCAAATGCCCAGACAAGCAAGATATTATTCCAGAATTGATTGAAACTGCGCTTGAAGAATTGGTTCATTTTAAACAGGTGTATGAACTAATGATAAAGCGAGGTGTCATTCTAAAGCACAATATCGAGCAAGACATGTATATCAAACAACTTATTGATTGTTGTAGATCTGGAAAAGACGATAGATTGTTAGATAGGATGATTGTTGCATCGGTTGTAGAAGCGCGCGGAGCAGAACGATTCAGGTTAGTTGCAGAAGAACTAATTGACCAAGAGTTAAAAGAATTTTACGACGTGCTTTGGCGGTCGGAGTTTAAGCACAGTGATATATTTTTACGATTAGCAGAAAGATATTATACCGAAGAAGCAATAATTGAACGGTTAGATTGGTTTTTAGATAAAGAAGCGGAAATATGTTCCAAGTTGCCAAACAGAGCAGCGTTGCATTAAAGTAATCGGACATCAGACAATCGACAACCAACATCCGACGTCAGAAGTCCGATGACGGCTGACGGATGACGGATGACGGATGACGGATGACAAAAAAAAAGTATGACAAAAGAAGAAAGAGCACTAAAAAAATTCTTTGAGCGGCTAAAGATCGAAGGTCAAAAAGCGGCTGCTGGTCGTGTGTTATTGTCCGAACCCTTTCTTGGCGACCCAAACTTCACACAATCTGTTGTTATACTTGTCCGGCACGATAAAGAGGGTTCTGTAGGTTTTACCATTAACCAGCCTAGCCTAACTTGGATAAACGAAATATTAGACGACTTTCCGCAAATTGACGCACCTGTGTACATTGGCGGTCCAGTAAGCAACGAAAGTCTGTTTTACATTCACAAAATTCCAGAACTATCCAACTCTATTAAGATTTTAGAAGGATTGTATTGGGGAGGCGATTTCCCTGAGCTTAAACAAATGATTGCTGAAGGAAAAGTTGACCCCAAAGACATTTTATTCCTTGTTGGTTATTCTGGTTGGGAAAGCGGACAGCTGAAGGGCGAATTAGAACAACACAGCTGGATTGTATCCGACATAGGATCAAATGAAGTATTCACTAGCAATAAAAATAATTTGTGGCAAGAACTTTTAAAACGAGAAAGTGAGGCTTTTGGGATTATTTCAAATTTCCCCGAAGATCCAAGCTTAAACTAATAACTTGTCACTTGTCACTTGTCACTTGTCACTTGTCACTAAAAACTAAAGCATGGAAGAAGAAAACGCAATGGTAAGACTAATTTGGGACTTTAGAGGACCGGATGCACAAAAAACAGCAGAACACCACGCGATACATTTACGCGAGTTTTTTGAAAGAGAAAAATTTGGGAAATTAACGGTTGATTGCAAAGACCTTACTAACGAACATCAAATTGCCTACGCCGAGGTCCCTATGGCTCATATGATTTCTATTCGAGATGCCCTGAGACCTAACCGAGGTGAATACGTAGATTAATTTAATCTTTACTCAGCTTCTTGAAACTCAATACTTCCGCTTTCTTTTTCTACGCCTGTTGGAGTATTTGAATTTATATCGTAAATCCAGCGCATTGCTGAGCTTTTAAGCATATCTAGGTTATAAACTATTCCACTATTCTGCCCTTCCCAAGTTTTTACATCAACTTCTGCAAAACCCTCTACTCGGCGCTCCCAACGATCTGGCAACAGAAGAAGCTGTTCTTTCGTTTTTACATCTTCCGAACCTCCAGCAAAGCTCCAAACACCAGTTTCTAAAGTAGTAACCGTTTGGGCACCAACAACCGAATCTAAATATTGAGCAGGATATTCTTTGGTAATTTCAATAGTGAATCTTCCGTCTTTTTCGAATATGTATGAGTGTGTTGCGGGTATTGAAGCTAATTCTACTTCACCAATCTTAACTAACTCTTTTTCACCGTCATAAGAGAATAATGTATCTCCTTTTGTAATCTCAAAAAACGACACTTTCCAATTGTTTGCTAATCGTGCTTTTCGAGTAAGAAGAGTAAAAACGGGATCGTTCTCCCCTTTTCTGCAAGAACTAGCTAAAGCAATAAAAACAACTGCCAAAAGAATATTTAATACACGTAACTTCATCAGTTCTGTATATTTAAGAAATAACTAAGCGTTATGTTCAACTGGGATGATAGCCCAACGTTAGTCATAGCTGACCGGTTTGCACCAATTTGACGAATACTATTAGAGTTTCCGCTCACTGGTGTGTTAACTGTAACACGCTCCCAATCACCGCCAATTCTGTTGTGTAACACTCCCAATTGGTATTCAGCTCCTAACGAAAAATTTCGAGCAACAAAGTAATTGAATCCTACAATGGCGGTCGCTCCAAACACAAACCCACCATCTTGCTGATAAGTAACTTCGGTTTTGTTGTTTCCTGTTGTGTCTACAACCTCAGCAGTGGTGTTGTATCTTGAACTTCCTATCAAGCCTAAAGTAATCGCCCCTCCAACATATGGGTCCAATCTTTTATCACCCAAAAAATGATATTCATATCCTGGACTGATATACACGGAAGCCTGAGAAAAAGTGGAATCGTAGTTTACCTGCGAAGAACCTAATGAATCCGTTGAGTTGGTATTAAAGGAAGTAGCATTAATTCCAAATCCAACTCGATAAACCGATCGATCAGAAGCATAGTATTTACCTAAGATCAAATCTGTCCCTCCCGCGTCTTTGTACGAAGACAAACCTAGATTATTGATTAAACCAGTTACGTTCATTGTAAAGCCCAAGTGCCCATTTGAAGGTATGTACTTAACTTGATTGAGCTGCGGTATTACAACCGTTTTAGCCTGGTCAACACTAGTATTGTTTTGAGCATTTATTCCTAATGAAGAAACTAGAATTAGAGAGGCTATTAAATATTTCATGCTATAAAATTTTGTTGTCGAACGGTCTAATTTAAAGAGTAGTATACGCTACTCCTTTTCTTGTAACATTGGCACGAAACTAAAATCTCCATAAGACTCCTCTGTTACTGAACCGTCGTCTTGTTTTATTAATCTTTTCATTTCCTGCACCGAACCTTCTCCTACAGGAATCACCAACTTACCACCTGTTTTAAGTTGATGTATAAGCGCTTCTGGAATAAACGGTGCTCCACAGGTAACAATAATGCTGTCAAAAGGTGCAAAGGCTTCTTTTCCAATATAGCCATCGCCATAAAACAGTTTTGGTTTAAAACCAATTTTAGGTAAAAACATCTTGGTTTTGTCGTACAAATATCGTTGGCGTTCTACACTAAACACTTTAGCGCCTAAAATCATTAGAATAGCGGTTTGATAGCCACAACCGGTTCCAATCTCTAATATTTTATGCCCCTTTTGGACTTCTAATAAACTGGACTGAAGCGCCACCGTGTAGGGGTGACTTATGGTTTGCCCTGCCCCTATCTGAAAGGCCATATTGGAGTACGCCTGCTTTAGAAAGGTTTCGTCTAAAAAATAATGTCTTGGCAAAGTGTCAATTGCTTGCAAAACGTTTTCATCCGAAATTCCCTTCTCCCTAAGCTGATTAACCAGCATTCTACGCAAACCCTGATGTTTAAAATTGTCTTCCAGTTTTGGCATAGTGCAAATGTAATCGAAGCCTTAGTTTGTAGAATTTCTAATTATTAACTCATTCGTTTTTATAACTACTCAAACCCAACAGTTTTGAGCGGAATAAGCACCGGTACTTTTGATTTTGTAAAACTAAGTTGCGCACTATGTTAAAAATTGGAGTTTTAGGAGCTGGTCATTTGGGTAAAATCCATTTAAAATGTCTGCAAGGGATTGAAGAGTACGAATTAGCCGGTTTTTTCGATCCTTATCTGCGCAACGCCCTTGAAACAGAGAAAAACTTCGGCATTAAAAGTTTCGATAGCATAGATTCATTAATAGATGAAGTTGATGTGGTTGACGTAGTTACGCCTACTTTAAGTCATTTTGATTGCGCTGCTAAAGCCATTAAGAACTCCAAGCACGTGTTTATAGAAAAACCGCTCACCAATACTATTGAAGAAGCTAAAGCCCTAATAAACTTATCTGAAGAGGCCAATGTAAAAGTTCAAGTGGGTCACGTTGAGCGATTTAATCCAGCTTTTTTGGCTGCTAGAGATTCCATCAATCAACCAATGTTTATCGAAACCCACAGGTTAGCTCAATTCAATCCTAGGGGAACTGATGTACCTGTTATTTTGGATTTGATGATTCACGATATTGACATTGTACTGAGCTTAGTTA
The DNA here is from genome assembly GCA_965661115.1 of Salibacteraceae bacterium. GTDB lineage: Bacteria > Bacteroidota > Bacteroidia > Flavobacteriales_G > Salibacteraceae > UBA6770. Next base: position 475 of record CBFICO010000097.1, on the reverse strand, counting down.
ATTCCAATATCAAAAACATAAATGCTAGCGGTGTAGCCGTTATAAGTGATTCACCAGACATTGCCAATGCTCGTATTGAGTTCGACAACGGGTGTGTGGCTAACCTTACCTCAAGTCGCATTTCTTTAAAGAATATGCGTAAATCTCGTTTCTCGCAGCGCGATGCGTATGTTTCGGTTGATTTTTTGGATAAAGAAGTAGAAATTATTCGAATTAAAGAAATCCAAGGCGATGCTGACCCATTAAGTATAACCGTTGACCCTGGCAAAGGAAAACCACTCAAAGAAATTTATTTCGACAGACCAGAAGTACCTACCACAAATGCGATTCAAGAAGAACTGAGAGCTTTTGCTAAAGTCATTAATGAAGGTGGAACTCCTGCGGTAACTATTCACGATGGTTTTAAAGCTATGGACGTTGCGCATCAGATACTTGAAAAGCTGCGACTTTCACCAAGTTTATACACCGATTAATT
>CBFICO010000096.1:0-9454 GCA_965661115.1 Salibacteraceae bacterium | reverse complement strand
GAAAAGCGTACCCTGAAGGCGTTACAGAATCAACCGAACAAAAAGACCGTAAAAAAATAACCAAGAGAATTGTAGTAAAAGAACAAGTAGGTTCAGAGTATAAGCAAATCAAATATGATTGGGGTGGAACCTATTACTTTAAAAATGGAGAATCTGTTGGACCATACATTTGGCAATACGAAACTAGAGACCCCACAAAAGCAAACTAAATAGTTCACTATCCTAGAAAAGTAATGTCAGTTTAAGTGATTTCGATTCGATTATAATCGGAATGAGATTGTATCCCTGCCTACCGCAGGCTGGGAAAACCAAGTATTTAGTGCCCGTCGAAATCAAGGTCTTCTAGCGCAAACTCCCCTTCAGGAATTTCCTGAAAGTCATCTCCGGTGCCAAACAATTTCATAGTATTACCCCTACCCTTCAAAAAGAACTTATCTCCTTTTACTTCAATTAGTGAACACTCTCGCAAACCAATTAAAGGAGTATCTGGATGTAGTACTTTAAATTCTTTCAAACGCATATCTCTACTTTCTCCTCCGTGTCCAGGAATCGTCGCGTTGCTATAATGTACGTTCAGTTGAAATGGCAACTGCCCCAACCCTTTAAAGCTTTCAGGCTGAACAATAGGCATATCATTAGTGGTGTACAAAAAAGGACAGGCGGTATTACTTCCAGCACTCCAACCCATGTAGGGCATTCCGTTTTCTATACGTTGATTAATAGCCTCGATTAAATTGAGTTTATGTAACTGTTGGAACAATCGAAAAGTATTACCACCACCAACAGCCAAAGCATCACATTGATTAATTGCTTCTATTGGATTATCAAACGTATGAATCCCCACAATTTCGTGACCTAAGCTATTGTACACATCTTTTACAGTTTTTGTATAATCATCGTAAGAAATGGACACCCCAGCATAAGGAATAAACAAAACAGTAGTTTTTTCCGGACCTAAAAACTCTTGTAAAAAGGGTTTACCCCAATTAAAATATGGCTCTGAAGGAATTGATGAATTACTGAGAAGTAGGAGACGTTTCATATTCATTACGATTTGAACACGAAACTACGTATTGAACTTGAACCTCACCAATAGCTTTCCAAGTACCTTCTTGATTGCGTTCGATTACAAATAATCGTTATTCAATTCTGAAGCTGTTTTCCATTCAAGTTTCACACTTTCATCCATCAATTTTGCAACAAAGTCAACCAAGGTTACTGGCAATGGTCCAACGGCAGCAGAACCCAAACAGCAATCTCCACAACCACAACAACCACTACCTGTTAAAGTACAACCGAATATTGAAGAAGAAGACTTCTCATTATCAAAACTACCTTCAACATCTATTCTTCCATTACCAATAATATCTACCTTTTCTTTTAAAGTAAAATCATCACCTATTCTTATAACTCCGTCAATATCTGCATCAGACTTAGTTTCGAAAGGTGCCTTTCCTTCCCAATCCATACTTTCGACGCTGGTTATAATTAAATCCCCTTTTTCTTCAATTTTAAACTCATCACTAGAGTTTGACCCGACAACGCTTCCAAGAATGTACAACGTCCCGTCTTTTTCTATGGTAATCTTTTTGTTAGTTGTTAAAGTAACACCTGAACTAATGGTAAGCATAACATTCTTCTTAATAACTATATCGGTCCCGCTTACAGTTGAGTTATGAAGAAGAACCGTATTCTGATTTACATCAAAAGTTGGTGCAGAACGTGTCCAATCGCTAAAGTTATTCCAATTAGGATTTAATTTGTCTTAAGCTATTTGAGCCATCACAACTGCAACAAAGCACATAATAGTCCCAACCAAAAGCAGTAATTTGATTTGTCTAACCCCTTTAAGCATAGTAATTCTATTTTTAAGTAGTTGTGCAAATTCAATTGTTTACACACCTCGTAATTATGCTTATGGTACGATAAAGTACGATTGTCAGTTTGTCAGATAAATTCTGCCAGAATTCCATTGGCATGTTGGTTGACTATGAGAGGCCGAAAAACTTAAATCCAATAATTAAAAAGATATAGATTATGGCAACAGGTAAGATTAATGTACAAGCGGATAATATTTTCCCAATCATTAAAAAATTCTTGTATTCAGATCATGAAATTTTCCTTCGCGAATTAGTTTCAAATGCAGTTGATGCAACTCAAAAATTAAAAACACTTCAAAAAATTGGCGAATTCAAAGAAGAATTAGGCGATACTCAAATTGAGGTTTCGTTTGACGAGAAAGCAAAAACCATAACCATTGAAGATAAAGGTCTTGGAATGACCGAGGAAGAAGTAAAAAAATACCTAAACCAGGTTGCTTTTTCTGGCGCTGAAGAATTTGTAAAAAAATACGAAGGTCAAGCAGAGCAAATCATTGGTCACTTTGGTCTTGGCTTCTACTCTGCATTTATGGTGTCTGACAAAGTTACCGTTGAAACAAAATCATTTAAAGATGAACCTGCTGTACTTTGGGAATGTGATGGTAACCCAGAGTTTAAAATCAAAAAATCTAAAAAGGAAACCCGAGGAACTAAAATAACCTTGCACATTGCTGAAGATTCTAAAGAGTTTTTGGAAGAACCAAGAATTGCAGGAATTCTTGACAAGTACTGTAAGTTCCTCCCAGTTGAAATCAAGTTCGGTACTAAAACCAAATTTGTTGACGACCATAATGGAGAAAAAGACGAGAACGATAAAGTAAAACAAGTTGAAACTACAGTTGATAATGTTGTAAACAACCCAAATCCTGCTTGGAATAAAAAACCAGCAGACCTAAAAAAAGAGGATTACAACAGCTTTTATCGCGAACTGTACCCTATGACCTTTGAAGAGCCATTATTCAATATCCACCTAAATGTTGATTTCCCATTTAATTTAACTGGAATTCTATATTTCCCTAAACTGGCAAACGCAAATAACCTGCAGCTTCAGAAAAACAAAATTCAGCTTTACTCGAACCAGGTGTTTATTACCGATTCTGTAGAGGGTATAGTTCCAGAATTCTTAACGCTGTTACATGGCGTTATCGATTCTCCAGATATTCCGCTAAACGTATCTAGATCCTACTTACAATCAGATGGAAACGTAAAAAAGATAAGCGGACACATAACTAAAAAAGTAGCAGATAAACTTTCTTCTATGTTTAAGAAAGACCGCAAAGATTTTGAAGAAAAATGGGACGACATCAAAATCTTTATGGAATACGGAATGCTTACTGAAGAAAAATTCTACGAAAAAGCGGAGAAAATCTTTTTATTGAAGAATATTGATGGCACTTACAAAACCATTGAAGAGTTTAAAGAAGAGATAAAAGAAAACCAAACAAACAAGGATGGTAAAATTGTAATTCTTTACGCTTCAGATAAAAACGAACAACATGCCTACATAGACGCTGCCGAAAACAAAGGTTACAAAGTGGTTGAAATGGCAAGTCCATTAAGTGCTCACATTGTTCAGCAATTAGAAACTAAGCTTGAAAACGTTACATTCTCCAGAGTTGATGCCGACACGCTAGATAAATTGATAGCTAAAGAGGATGTTGCAAAACACAATCTTACTGAAGATCAAGAAAAAGAGCTGAAAGAAGTTATTGAAGGCGTTGTTGACAAAGGCTCATACACTATTACGCTTGAAAACCTGAGCGAAAAAGACAGTCCAATGGTGATTACTCAATCGGAGTTTATGAGAAGAATGAAAGAACAAAGCGCTGTTGGTGGCGGTGGAATGATGGGTATGGGAAATATGCCTGATATATACAACTTGGTAGTTAATGCAAATCACCCACTAACGAGTAAAATTTTGGTTGAACAAGATGCCGATAAAAAATCAAAACTGGCTAAACAAGCTGCGGATTTAGCAAAACTTTCTCAAGGTTTACTAACTGGTAAAGATTTGACGGAGTTTGTTAAGCGCAGCGTGGAACTTATTGATTAGGATAGATAATAGTGACCTGGTTATTAGTTATTAGTTATTAGTTATTAGTAGAAAGGTCACTAAAAAAATAAATTATGAAAAAAGTAAAATTATTGTTTACAGCTGTTATTGGAGCTTTAGTCTTAAGCTCATGCGGATACAACAGCATGGTTGAAAAAGACGAAACTATCGCTCAACAATGGGCACAAGTAGAAAATCAATATCAGCGTAGATCTGACCTAGTGCCGAACTTGGTGAATACAGTTAAAGGTTACGCAGATTTTGAAAAAGAAACGCTTACCAGAGTAGTAGAAGCCAGAGCCAAGGCTACTAGCGTGCAAGTGGACGCAAATAACCTGAGTCCTGAAGCAATCAAGAACTTTCAGGCTGCTCAGGGTGAACTTTCGGGTGCTTTATCAAGGTTGTTGGTTTCTGTGGAGCGATATCCAGATTTAAAAGCAAACCAAAATTTCTTGGAGTTACAAGCTCAACTTGAAGGTACTGAAAACAGGATTTCTACAGAGCGAAAACGTTTTAATGACGCGGTTGGTGATTACAATAGTTACATCAGAAAATTTCCAAGAAACATTTACGCAGGCTGGTTCGATTTTGAAAAGAAAGGGTATTTCGAGGCAGACAAGGGAAGCGAAAAAGCACCAACGGTAAACTTTGATTAGATAAGTATGAACGCAGAAAATTTCTTTAATTCAGAAGAACGAGCACTTATAGTTTCGGCTATTGAAAAAGCTGAATTAAACACTTCTGGAGAAATTCGGGTGCATATTGAGAACCATTGCACTGGTGCTGTTTTAGACAGAGCGTGCAACGTATTCTCTTCTCTTAAAATGCATAAAACCGCACTCCGAAACGGGGTACTCATATACTTAGCCATTAAAGATAAACGCTTTGCTGTTATTGGTGATGTAGGGATTAACGAAAAAGTTAGCGACGATTTTTGGGATAAAACCAAAAGAGTTATGCTATATGAGTTTAAGAAAGGAAACTTCTGCGAAGGACTTGAAAAAGGAATTGACACAGCAGGCGATCAACTTAAAGAGTTTTTCCCTTACCAGTCTGATGATATCAATGAATTAAGCAACGAAATTTCATTCGGAAAGAATTAGAACATGAAAAAACTACTATTCATATTATTTCTACTTCCTGGGTTGTTATTTGCTGGTAACAAGCAAATATTTGATAAAGACGGGATTCCTAAAAAACCGCCACCAGAGCGGCTGGTTAATATAATTGAAGGAAGTCCTGCTATGTTTTCAGCCCAAGAAGTAAAAGCACTCGAATCTAATTTAGTAGATTTTTCTAAAAAAACTGGGGTTCAAATAGCGCTGGTTGTAGTACCTTCTTTAAATGGTTATGAAAAGGCACAAATGGCTACGGAAATTGGTCACAGATGGGGAGTTGGCGAAAAAGGCAAGGACAACGGACTTGTAGTTTTAATCAAACCAAAAACGGCAAGCTCGAGAGGACAAATTTTTATAGCATCTGGGTATGGACTTGAAGGTATTATTCCAGATGCAGTGGCAAAACGCATTGTAGAATCTGAAATTTTACCCTCATTCCAGAACAAAAACTACTACGAGGGTATTACTAAAAGTTTAGCGACTATGCAAAGTTTAGCCCTCAAAGAATTTCCTCCAAGCGAATATTTAGACAGAACAGATACCAGTTCTGGTTTAGCTGGAATATTACCTTTTCTGTTGTTCATATTCTTTTTCTACGCCTTGTTGCGACGGAATAAAAAGAGACACTACTCTACCCATTCGGTACCATTCTGGACAGCCCTTTGGTTAGGCGGATCTATTAGCAGAGGTAGCTCAGGTGGTTGGAGCGATTTTTCTTCTGGTTCAGGTGGGTTCGGAGGCTTTGGAGGCGGTGACTTTGGAGGTGGAGGTGCTGGTGGTTCTTGGTAGGAGTAAATTCATACCAACTAGGTAGCCCATAAGCTATCGGAACTATTAACTAGTCACTAATAACTATTATATAATAACTAGTCACTAAACATAAAAAATGGCAAATTATAGTAAGTGGATAGCAGGTGGACTTGGCTGGGCTTTTGGTGGACCAATTGGCGGAATCATTGGTTTTGCTATTGGAAACATGCTGGATGGTGCAGCTGACTCAAACTCGTTTGGTCAAGCTGGTACTACAAGTCAGGCCAGAACAAGCGCTGGTGATTTTAATATCAGTCTTCTAGTGCTCTCTGCAGCTGTAATGAAGGCAAACGGAAAAGTCAAAAAAAGTGAGCTAGAATATGTAAAGCAATTCCTTATAAACCAATTTGGCAGCCACCACGCTAAGGAGCTTTTACTGGCGTTGCGAGACATTCTAGATCGCCCTATTCCTCTTAATGATGTAACTGCTCAAATTTCTATGAACATGGCTGGCCCTATGCGGGTTCAACTGATGCAGTACCTTTTTGGAATTGCCAAGGCTGATGGAGTTGTAGACGAGAATGAGCTTAAACTCTTACAGCGCATTGCCAACGGGTTAAGAGTTGCTGGCTCTGATTTCAACTCGTTAAAAGCAATGTTCTACATTGATTCAGCCTCTAATTATGATGTGCTTAACCTTAAAAAAACTGCAACCGACTCAGAAATAAAAAAGGCGTACCGAAAATTAGCAATAGAATATCACCCCGATAAAGTAGCTAACCTTGGAGAAGAATACCAAAAAGCCGCTAAAGAAAAATTCCAGAAGGTTCAAGAGGCATATGAGCAAATCAAAAAAGAACGAGGGTTGAAGTAAGTAGGCAATTAGGCAATTAGGCAATTAGGCAATTAGGCAATTTATTTTTTTTGAAGCAATCAATTATCAAATTATCACATTGACCAATTATCAAATTATTCAATTGTTCAATCCTCCCAAGACTCATCAAACTCCTCGTCAATGAGCATTAGAGCTTCGTTAAGTTCGCCCAGGGTTTTGTTGTTGTTTTGTTCGTTAGCAATTTTTCTACCTTTTCGATAAATTAGAATGGCTTTATCTACTTGGTCAGTTTCTTCGTACAATTTGCCGAGTAAATAATAGGTCCCTAAATACGAAGGGTCAAAGTCAACAATATCTTCCAAAAGCCCAATAGCTTTAGGCTTATCGCCATATTTATTATACTCTAAAGCAGCCGCATAATTCAAAAAAGGATCTTTTGAATTTGTAGAAAGCATCTCCTCTATTAACTTAATTCTATCCCTTTTTATCATACCTCAAATTGTGGTATAAAATTAAAAATTTCTGAAAATGATACTAATTGCTCAAATGGTATTTCACCCTTTTTATCGACAGTTCGTGAGTTGGTTCATTAAAGGCATTTTTTATAAGATTTCGTTCCAATTGGGTTAATTGCCAGCTTAGAGGAATCGCTCGGTCTGATTTGATGGCCAATGGAAAATCAATGATTTCAATTCTGTCTTTTATTCGCTTTGGTAGTCCATTTAACAGGCCATCCTCAGTTAAACGCTGGGTATTGAACATATTCTTATATACGTGATCAACGGGTGCTGTTAACGAGTGAATAAGCGATTGATAAGGGTCTTTCCGAATTTGTACATCTTTCATTCTATCGTAAATTCTTAAAATCACAATTTTTTCAATTGCTGAATCTAACCATGGTTCCATAGCATACAAGTACTGACTAGTTGATAACATGCCGTAATTATCTCTAAGACCTGCATCCATAACTTGTACTTCGGGCTCGGTTGGCAAATGAATATTTGGAAGAACAAACGGGAAGGTTGAATTCATGCGCAAAGCAGTAGTGAATCGCATACTGTCAGCTCCGTGATTTTTAAACAAGGTTCTAAAATCAACAAAATCCAGATTATTGGGTCTATTCCCCACCTTTTGATTTACGTTTCTGTACATAAAGTTTAAGGAATTTGACGACAGCATTAACCTTCTTCCGTCGTTGATAATTGTAGGTGTGAGCAATAAAAATGGTAAGTCTCCACTATTGGTAAATTGGGAATAAAAACTCAACGGTTTATCGAGCATTCGTTGGGTATTGATATTAAGTTGATTCTCAAAAAAGTAGGCTCTATCTTTAAAGTAGGTTTCGTTGTTTACCTTGAATTTCCTTATTCTGAACACATCGTTTACCACCCAAGAAAAAGAAAGCGAATTCAATAAGTCACTAGAAAGCATTTTACCGTAAGGTTCAATGCTCATTTCAAAATTTTGCGAATGATGTTTTCTCAGCTGTAATTCTCTATAAAAAGCCGCTCCAACCATACCACCAGAAGCACCTGCTATAAAACGTGTATAATCGAATATAGAATTATTGGTTACCGAGTCTAATTTTGCTAAACAGTAATAGGTCCAAACAGCTGAGCGTAAGCCCCCACCACTTGTATTTACAATAAACAGGGTTTTTGATTTACTCTTCTTTTTCCAATTGTTTAGCGCGTCAACTTCCGACTTATAACTGGTTTCAATCAATGAATCATTGAGTAAAAGTTGGCCCAAATTTTTGTTTGAATATTCCACAGGAGCCCCTGAATAAACTAGACCATATGCTTTATTTTGTTTTCTGAATTGAGGTTGTTTCGACAGTTCATTCACAGCCAGAAATATCAGTAGAAAACCAAGAATGCTCCAACCCTTTAGGTAATTGTGTAATGCCCCTGAAAGCATTAAACTCATGGTAAATAGCAATAAAATACTTGCCCCAGCTGGTATGGCAAAAATGGGAGACTCCATAAAAACGCCGAGAAATAACAACGTAGCAATTGCTCCAAGTTCAAAGAAGGACGCGTTTAAATGATTCTGATGAAAAACTCTTTTGAGGGTTTCTCGGTTGTAATGATCGCTGCTTCTGGCAATTTTTATTTTAAAATCTCCCGACAAGTACGTCTCTATTTTCCATTCGCTTGAGCGTTTTAGAAAATGATACCATTTTACCGAACTATCTAATAAACGATTGATGGACTTGAACTTACTTTTCTTTCTGCTTGGATTGGGTGCAATGAAAGCAAAAATGCTTTTGTTGGTTGATAAAAAGTAGGAATAGCCTATAAACAAGAAGGTGGACATCCCTATTATAAATCCGCTGATATAGCGGACAACTTCCCAATCAGTTAAAAGCTCCTTGTTTTTCTGAAAATCGACTATTGCCCACAAATAAACCACCGTGGTAATGAGCGGAATTACTGCATTGTTCAGTGAATACTTTAAAAAGGGTTTGTTAAGCGTGGCAATAAATGGAAACTTATAACCAAAAATGATGTAGCTACTCACCTGGAACGCCATTGCAAACGAGCCGTAGGCTAACCCCAGAATAATGTGACTCAAAAAATTTGCTTCACCCAAGTACTCAGGATACAACACCAAATTGAATACTCCGTATTTAGCGGCTATTTTACCCGAAAAAAAACCGTAAAGCAACAGCCAGTAAACTATGAGTATATGGCTTCTCTTAAGATGTGCAAGAATTAGTTGGATGGGGAAAAAGAACAATACGCGCTGTACCAAGTACCTAAACGTATGTAGTTTCTTTTCCATTTTTCTATAATTTTCATTTACTCTAACACAG
>CBFICO010000095.1:0-9561 GCA_965661115.1 Salibacteraceae bacterium | reverse complement strand
TATGGGCGCTTTAATTATAGTTGCAGCACTCTCTAAAAAGAGCTTTGAAAAAATTTTTGAGCTGAATCAGTTTCTTGCTAATCAGCTGTTTAAACTAAAAAAAGGCATGCAACACTTTATTTCCAAACGAAACTTAACCGCGTTCTTTTCAATGGGTTTATTTAACGGACTTTTACCTTGTGTATTGGTATATTTTGCAGTTATTGGTGCTATAACCAGCTTTGGCGTGATAGAAAGTAGTTTGTAAATGGTGGTTTTTGGATTGGGAACTTTGCCCGCAATGCTTTTCATTGCATTTTCTCCTAATTGGATTAACGAAAACTGGCGTTTAAAAATAAGAAAAGCACTACCATACTTTTCCATGTTAATTGGGGTTCTATTTATTCTAAGAGGAATGAACCTGGGAGTAAAATACCTAAGTCCAGCTTTACCCCAAGATAATGATACCGCCGCGCAATGTGTTACACCTTAAGTTAGAGCTTCCTTATAACGGTCTAAAGCACGTTGCCTTGCTGCTTTGTGCTCAACTATTGGATTAGCATAATTATCTGTTCCATATTCCGGTACCCACTGCTTTACATAAGCTAGATTTTTATCAAACTTATCTAACTGAGAGGTTGGATTAAAAACTCTAAAATAAGGCGCAGCATCGGTTCCACAACCTGCTGCCCACTGCCAGCCTCCATTATTGGCCGGTAAGTCAAAATCAAGCAGTTTTTCTGCAAAATAGGCCTCTCCCCAGCGCCAATCAATTAGTAAATGCTTGGTTAAAAAAGAGGCAACCACCATACGCACTCTGTTATGCATAAAACCAGTTCCGTTAAGCTCTCGCATACCAGCGTCAACCAACGGGTAACCCGTTTTACCCTCGCACCAAGCTTTAAAATGATCTTCGTTATTTTCCCATACTACTGCTTTATACTTTGATCTAAATGGTTCTTTGGCTACGTGCGGAAAATGGTATAAAATCATGTGGTAAAAATCCCTCCAAATCAATTCATTAAGCCATGTACCACTCTGCAATTCAATAGCTTTAGCCACACACTTTCGAATAGATATTGTTCCAAATCGTAAATGCACACTCAGTTTGGTTGTACCTGATTTAGCAGGAAAATCCCTATTCTTTTGGTAATTCTGAATTATCTCCTCATCAAACGTTGGTGCAGAAAATTCCAACCCTGATGAATGAAAACCATTATCATAAACCGATTCCCATTTTGCTTCCTTCGATTTGTATAAGTTGCTAACGTACTTTTCTACTGGGTATGCTTTGTAATAAAATGGCGTTAAAAGACTTTTCCAGATTTTACTATACGGCGTAAAAACGGTGTAAGGGTTATCGTCTTTCTTTAATACTTCATTTTTCTCAAAAACAACGTGGTCCTTCTTTCCTAAAAACTCAATATCTTGAGCTTTAAGCAGCTCGTAAATTGATTTATCTCTCTTTTGCGCATATGGCTCATAATCTCTATTGGCATATACCTTTTTAAGATTGTAACTTTCAATTAATTTGGAATAGACCTCCCTTGGTTTCCCGTAAAACACCCATAACTGAGTATCGTATTCAGCGTACTTGTTTCTAAGCTTAATTAATGCATCGTGTATGAAATCTACCCGCTTGTCTGTCCTTGGTAATTTGTCCAGAATATCGGTATCAAAAATGAAAATTGGCTGTACGTTTTTTTCATATTTCAAAGCACTATAAAGTCCTGTATTATCCTCAAAACGCAAGTCTCTTCGGTGCCAAAAAAGGGTTATTTGCTCCATCTACACATTAAACAAAAAACAAATACTAAAGTTTTAAGAAACTATTCTTCTAGGTAAACATACATAACCGACATTGCAGAAAGCGTATCGTTACTGGTGTTGTTATAAATAGATTTTAGTTTATACGACTCTGCTGGTTTTAATTCGATACTATTTTCAGGAACAAGCACTTGAATTTCGTTAAGACCAATTCCTTTGTTGGCCTGCTGCATTGTTAGTTTTACACTGGTTCCTTTATCTCCAATTAGCATCAACTCTTTACAAAACGGGTGAACATGTGCTACCGCCATAACTAGATTTCTGGGTTTATCAATGTTGAGCATTTTATCCACGTTCATCTCAATTTCTTCTGTTCCCGGCGGTATTTTCCAGTGTCCAGTAAATTTTCTTCCGTAGGTATCGTAATACATATCCACCCCTTTTAGTTCTGTGTTATTTGCAAGCATATCTACACCGCAGGTTGGTTGTTGGGCAGGATGATATTGCTCAGCATCAATAGAAGTAATTAATGGTGCATTATATTCTGGCTCCTCGCCCATTTTACCAATTGGACCCGCGTATTGCTTTACCAACCAAAGCGTTTGCATGTAAACCGGTATTAAAGGGAAATCAATTTCAGCATCCAAAAAATAAGAAACCGTTATCCTATGACGAACAGTAGTATCAATTAATGGATAATTGTGATTTAGTGCCTGAAACATAGCTTTTAAGCCCTGTTCTCCAGGCATTGGCACAGCATACCCTTCTGGTAAATTAAGTTCTGTTGCCCCTTGGGTAAGCGTAAAAACTCTATTCTGGTACAGGAAATTTTGAGATTGCCAAGGAAAGTTTCGCGTGCTGTCTAAATTTAAATTGTTGTGACACATAAACCCTGGTTCAAGCACTTCACCAAACTCGTTTATCACTTCAACCTTATAACCTGTAAGCCAAATAACATCTCCCGAATCTGCTAGATAAAAAACTTGCTCATCGGTCGGGCCTTTCATCGACCGGTAAATAGAGTCTATTTTAAACGATATAGACTCCAATACTTTCTGCTTCAATAATTTAGCATCGTACTCGCCTGTTTTTTTAGTTGTGTACCATTGATTAAAACCGTTGCTCTCCTTGTTTTTTGAACATGAAACCGCAATTATTAGTAGAAAGAAAAGCCAATGGAGTTTTGAATTCATGGATTTAATTGAAGCTCTAAATTACATCAAAAAAAAACCTCGAAACGTTACCGAATCGAGGTTTAATATCTTAGTAGATAAAAACTTAAGCGTTGTAGTAACCTTTATCTTTAGCTTGTTTAATAGCGTCTGAAATACCCAATTTATTGATATTTCTGATTCCTGCAGCAGATACTTTTAGAGTAACCCACTTATCTTCTTCAGGAATGTAAAATTTCTTTACTTGCAAGTTTGGCTTAAACTTACGTTTAGTTTTATTCATTGCGTGAGAAACGTTGTTTCCCGTCATTGCTTTCTTTCCAGTTATTTGACAGATATTAGCCATTTTCGTCTGATTTTTTGAGGCGGCAAATATATTGCTTTTAATTGAAAATAATTACCCCTTTTTCAATATTTCTTTTTGCAACATTCTGAGCGCCGTTTGTGCCGACCGTAAAATGTTTTTTTCTCGATCTTTTCCAAACAAAAACTGCTCACTAATAACCCCTGAAGGTGTAGCCACAGCAATCCAAACTGTTCCAACAGGTTTATCTTTTGTTCCTCCAGCTGGTCCTGCAATTCCTGAAGTAGCAATAGAATAATCCGTTTTCATTTTCTTTCTCACTCCAACAGCCATTTCTTCTACTACCTGTTTTGAAACAGCTCCGTGTTTTTTTAAGCTTTCCCAACGAACGCCGAGTACCGTTTCTTTTATTCGATTTGAGTAGGATACTACCGTTCCATCAAAAAATGCTGATGAACCAGCAATTGACGTGATTAAATGAGCGATATATCCGCCAGTGCAAGACTCTGCGGTAGATAAGGTTTGTTTACTTTCTTTTAATACATCACCAATTATCACCTCAAGTTTATCCGACTCTAAGCCAACAAAATGTTCAGGAATAAGAGCTGGTAATTGGTTTACATATTGCGATATTTTTGATTCAAGGGATAATCTGCTGCTACCTTTTCCACTAATTCTTAATCGGACCTTACCAGCTGCTGGAAGCCAAGCCAATTTTAAATCTGCATCTAAAACTGCATTTTCCCAACCGCTCAACAATTCCATCAGACTAGATTCCCCAATACCTTGAGTAAGAACCGTTTGATAAACTAATACTGGCGCTTTAAACTGCTTTTTTACTCTAGGAAGCACCTCGTGTTCAACCAAATATTTCATTTCGTATGGTACACCCGGCATACTCACTAACACTTTACCTTTTTGGTTAAACCACATTCCTGGTGCCGTACCTTTTATATTCATCAGAGCGGTGCAAGAGCTTGGAACCTCCGCTTGATGCTTATTTATAACAGGCATTTCTACTCCGTAAGAAGCGAAAAGGGATTGAACTTGATTGAAAATATCCTCTCTAAATTCCAACTTATCGCTGAAGTATTCGCACAAAACCGATTTAGTAATATCATCCTTTGTGGGCCCTAATCCGCCGGTCATTAAAATGATATCTGATCGCTCAAAAGCTCGATCTAGTGTTTCTTTTATTTGGTTTGCCTCATCACAAATGGAAGTTATTTGATGAACCTCAATTCCATTATCGTGCAAAATATCGGCCATCCAAGCCGAGTTGGTATCAACTATTTGACCTATTAAAATTTCGTCTCCAATTGTAATTAGTTCAGCCTTTACCACAGGTTTCAAATTTTTTATAAAAGTACTCGACTAGCACCATAATTAGACAAATTAAAGCACTAAATGCCTATACATTTGCCGCATGAACATTGTTCCAAAGTTTTCTTTAACAATTCCAGTTTACAATCGTCCTGACGAGGTAGAAGAATTACTGGAAAGCCTCACCAAACAATCTGATAAAGATTTTGAGGTACTCATTATTGAAGACGGCTCAACCATTCCTTGCAAATCAGTTTGCGATAAGTACAGTTCTCAACTAAATATTGTGTATCACAACAAACCAAATTCTGGCCCTGGACCTAGCCGAAATTTCGGTATGGAAAAGGCAAACGGAAACTACTTTATCATTTTTGATTCGGATTGTGTAATCCCCCCAGGTTACATTAAAAATGTAAGAGCAGCTTTAAACAAAAAGTACGTGGGTTGCTTTGGCGGTCCTGATGCTGCACACGAATCCTTCTCAAACACCCAAAAATCGATTAATTACGTAATGACTTCCTTTTTAACTACAGGAGGCATTAGAGGAGGAAATGAATCGTTAGGGAAATTTCAGCCGAGAAGTTTTAACATGGGCATTGCCAAAGAAGTGTTTGAAAAGGTTGGAGGATACGGTAAAATTCACCCAGGAGAAGATCCAGACTTGAGCTTCAGAATTTGGAAGGCTGGATTTGAAACTACGCTTATTAAAGAAGCGCATGTTTACCATAAACGGCGAATTGATTTCAAAAAATTCTCGAAACAAGTGTACAAGTTTGGAGTAGTTAGGGTAATCTTAAACAAATGGCATCCGGGCACTTCAAAAATTACCTACTGGCTGCCTACCCTATTCAGCCTTGGTGTTGTTTCGACTATAGTTTTTGGAATAAAATATCCCTCCATTACATTTTTGGCAGGATTGTATTTTGTGATGATGTTTTTAGACTGCTTGATTAAAACTAAAAGTTTACCCATTGCCTTGGGAGCTGTGTTTGCCGCAATTATCCAATTCTTTAGCTACGGTTGGGGATTTTTAAAAGCGCAGTGGATAATCAACGTACAAAAAAGAGACGAACGAGAGGCGTTACCTGAGTTCTTTTTTAAGTAACTACAGCTCTTCCTGGATCTTATAATCGTTTCTGTCGGGATTGTTTCTAGATACTAATTCACCCAAAAATCCTGCAAGAAACAATTGTGTACCTATCACCATGGTAACTAAGGACAGGTAAAACCAAGGATTGTCAGATACCAAACGCGCTTTTTCTCCAATACTCAGGTAGTACAGTTTTTCTGCTCCAATGTATCCTGCAGCTAAAAAACCCAGCATGAAGGTTAGCATTCCGAAAGAACCAAACAAGTGCATGGGTCTTCTACCAAATTTTGAAACAAACGTGATGCTCAATAAATCTAGCGGTCCGTTGATAAAGCGTTCTATACCAAATTTGGTGGTTCCGTATTTTCTGGCTTGATGGTGAACCACTTTTTCTCCAATTTTTCCGTAACCCGCTCTTTTCGCCAAAATTGGAATGTACCGGTGCATTTCTCCGTACACCTCAACGGCTTTTACCACATCATTTTTATAGGCTTTTAAACCACAGTTAAAATCGTGAAGGTAAATGCCCGTCATTTTACGAGTTGCCCAGTTGTACAGCTTTGTAGGAATAGTTTTAGAAAGGGGGTCGTAGCGTTTTTTCTTCCAGCCACTCACCAAATCAAAACCATCTTGGGTAATCATTTTGTACAGATCTGGCAATTCTTCCGGACTGTCTTGTAGGTCAGCGTCCATGGTAACTACTACATCACCTGCCGCCTTTTCAAAACCACGGTTTAGCGCTGCACTTTTACCGTAATTTCTGTTGAAACGAATTCCCTTTAGATTGGAATTTTCTTTTGCTAAACCTTGGTAAACCGACCAAGTTTCATCAGAACTTCCATCATCAATCAAGACTACTTCATACGTTAAGTTTTCTCTTTTGAGCACTTTATCTATCCAAGCACATAGCTCAGGCAACGATTCTGCTTCGTTAAAAGCCGGAATTACAATTGAAATATTCACGTGTTATGCTTCTTGAAAAGGATTTGGGTTGTCTTTTTTAATTATCGCGCTAATTACCAAAGAAATAATAACTCCCATTACTATAAAGACTATAAGTCCAATTATAGTCATGGCAATTGGTGTCATAAACGGCTCAGCCATTTCAATTTCCTTTATTGCCATCTCCTCCGTTTTACCACTAGAAATGGCTCTTTCATAAGAAGCAACTTTTGCTTTTTCGATTACACTTGGATCAATAAATGACATAAATATCCAATTGTAAAAACTAGAAAGAATTCCTCCAAAAAGTGTAATCATTAAAACAGAACGGAAAGCCTGAGAAAACGATAAAAAACCATTAGCTACCTCGGTTTTATATCTATTCATAAAGTAGAACAAACCAGCTATACTAACCAGTAAGCTAATTATTGAAACCACAGTGTCAGACGAATCGAAACCCAATAGGTAAATAACTAAAGAACTAATAATTAACAGCACTCCGTAAAAAGTCCCGTAATTCATAAGTGCATTGTAATTCATACTACTAATAAATAGTTAAACAAAATTCTAGCGTCGGCAAATTTAGAATAATTGAATGGTCAGAGTTGATTAAACGCACAAGCATAAAAAAAAGCCCAATCAAGGGCTTTTCAAAATTCTAATAATCCGTTGTTAATCCGCTTTTTTTGCAGCGGCTTTTTTCGTTGTTTTCTTAGCTGCTGGTTTCTTAGCAGCAGGTTTTTTCTTTGGTGCTTCGGTTTTCTCTTCCTCTGTTTCTTTTTTAGCAGCAGGTTTTGCTTTTTTAGCTTTTGCCTCTGCTTTAGCTTTTTTAGCCAGGTTTTCTCTTTCAAGCTGAGTGGTTATATCTCTCCTTCTTTTTCTAGTGTTACCAAATGAACCTCTGGCTCTTTTTCCTCTTCCTGATTTTTTATCTCCTTTTCCCATAATGCTATTTTTTAAGGTCAACCAAAGTAGTAAAATTAAAATGATGGTCAAAATTGGGGTGTACTGGCTAGCGCACTCTTGTTATTTCTTTATTCATTAAACTACTTCGAAACACTTATTTTACAATTGAAACTAATGAGAGACTAGCTGCGCTGAGCCTGCCTGCCGGCAGGTAGGCACTTTCGTTGGTTCCCACTCCAGATAGCTATAGGGACGGTAATGACGGCATAAAAAAAAGTAGGTAATTAGAATTTTTAAAGCAAAAAAAAGCCCCTGCTAACTATGTTAACAGGGGCTTCTGTTAAAAGCTCTTAGCTTAGTTTACAGAACCAGATAGTTCAGCACCAGCTTTAAATTTTACAACATTTTTAGCTGCAATTTGGATTTCTTTTCCAGTTTGTGGGTTACGACCTGTTCGAGCAGAACGATTAGACACAGAAAAAGATCCGAAACCTACTAATGCTACTCTTCCACCTTTCTTTAAAGTATCAGTAGTTGCACCAATAAATCCATCTAATGCTCTTTTAGCGTCAGCTTTAGAAATTCCAGCGCTGTCAGCCATTGCTTCGATTAATTCAGACTTGTTCATCTTAATAATTTGTTTTTAGTTAATAATTAATTAATTCGTGACCAAAAATATACGAAATACTACACGGGTAAAGGGATAGCGAGCAAAACACCCGATTTTGTTAATAAAAACGGGCTTTTGTTAATAAACACCCTTAAAAACACGCTGCAGGCTACGCTATATCGGCCTTTTAGCGCATATAAACCAAAAAAATCCTTGTATTTGAAACTCAAAAACAACCAAAAAGCATTTTTAAGCTCCTTCCTTACCATTTCATCCAACCAAAAAAATCAGATTGATTAGATTCGCACAAAATTTAAATACGATGAAAAATCTTGTTCTAGCAGTCACTTTTTTAGTAGCCACTCTTTCTATAAATGCCAAAGAAGGGATGTGGATTCCTTCTTTGATTAAAAACTTAGTAGAATCGGATATGCAAAATATGGGCATGAAGCTTACCGCAGAAGACTTATACGCTTTTAATAAGAGTAGCTTAAAAGATGCTATCGTTCATTTTAATGGAGGATGTACCGCAGAAATGATTTCAGATCAAGGATTACTGCTTACCAATCACCATTGCGGATACTCACAAATACAATCGCACAGTTCGGTAGAAAACGATTATCTAACCAACGGCTTTTGGGCAATGACAAAAGCGGAAGAGAAGAAAAACGAAAACTTATACGCACGCTTTATAATAAGAATAGACGATGTTACCAAAGAAGTGCTAAACGGTGTAAAAGACAATACTCCTGAAAGTGAGCGCCAAGCTATTATTGATTCCAACATTAAAGTAATTGGCAAAAAGGCCACTGAAGGAACGCATTACAATTATATCATCCGACCATTTTATTATGGCAACCAATATTATATGTTCCTTACCGAAACATTTAAAGATGTACGTTTAGTTGGTGCTCCCCCTTCTTCTATCGGAAAATTTGGTTTCGACACCGACAACTGGGTTTGGCCAAGACACACCGGCGACTTCTCTATTTTTAGAATCTATGCCGATAAAAACAATATGCCTGCGAATATTTCAGACGATAATGTCCCGTTTAAACCGCGCTACTCTTTATCTATTAATATGAATGGTACCAACCCGGGCGAGTTTACCATGATTTACGGTTTTCCAGGAAGAACAAGTGAGTACTTGACCTCATACGCTGTGGAGTACACCATTAAAAAGCAAAACCCTAATCGAATTAAGATGCGCGATATTTCTTTAGAGATTATTGGAAATGCCATGGCAAGTAGTGATAAAACTAGAATTCAGTACGCTGCCAAACAATCCAGAATTTCAAATGCTTGGAAAAAGTGGATTGGTCAGAATAAGGGGCTAATTGCAAACGATGCCATTAACCAAAAGAAAGAACTGGAAGAACGTTTTATGGCCAATGCTAATAAGAGCAGCTCCAAACACGGAATGAAATACACCAAGATTTTAGATAAGTATGAAAAGCTGTACAAAGAG
>CBFICO010000094.1:0-9756 GCA_965661115.1 Salibacteraceae bacterium | reverse complement strand
TGAGTACTTATTTAAATTTGATAAAACGTAAGTCCGAGCAATTATCGCTTGCACTTTGTAATACTCGTAGGTCTCTTTGCTGCCAGATTCCGCCTCAACTACTCCACCAATATAATGTTCTATGTAAACATTGTTAATGAGTTTGAGCTTGCCGTTATACACCGAAACATTGAGGTTATCGTTGTAGGTTCTTTTAGCCGTATTGGGCGATAATGCCTTTAAACTAAACGCCGAACCCCATGTATTTCTTTTTAATTGAATCTGCTGGTAACTACCTAATACTTTACCTCCAGAAGTAACCTGAACTTGTGATCCGCTGATACGCAAAACCATGGTTTGGTTTATTGTAAGTTGACGTACCGGAGCATTATCACCATACAAAGTGTATGAACCCGTGTGAATAGAAACCACACTTGATGCTGGGCGTTTTCCCCAAAGTATACCCACATTAATTACTTCTTTAATAGCGAACACACTGGTAGAAAAACTCAGTACTAGGGTCAGAAAAATGTACCTCAACATAGTTCAGACAAAAATATAAGGGTGCCTTTGGGTGTTAGGGCTACTCTTTCAGAGTTTTCAACATGAGATTGGCAGTAAGCTCAGATGCTCCTGCACCCCCCAATTTGGTGTGCAGTTCGGTATAGTCGGAAGCTAATTGTTGCAGGTGATTTTTATCTGTTAAGAGCTTATTCAATTCTTGAATCAAGTTCTTTTTGGATAAATCTGCTTGAATAAGTTCCGTAACTATTTCTCTATCCATAACCAAATTCACCAACGAAATAAACTTTACTTTAATAAGCATTCTCGCCAACGCTACGCTTACTCCGCCTCCTTTGTAACAAACCACTTCGGGCACTCCAAATAGCGCTGTTTCTAATGTTGCGGTACCACTGCTCACCAAAGCAGCTTTAGATTGCATGAGCAATTCGTAGGTTCTACCGCCAATTACCGACACATTCTTTTTGGTTAAAAAAGGAGCATAAAAATCCATATCAAGCGCTGGAGCAGCCGCCAATACAAACTGGTATTCTTTAAAGCTATCCACCACCTGCAAGAAGATAGGCAACATTTTTTTTACTTCTTGCTTTCTGCTCCCTGGTAACAGAGCAACAATTGGTTTATTCGGTAAATTATTCTTTTCGCAAAATTCATTGAAATCGGGTTGTGTCTTTTGGAAAGATTGCACTGCATCTAAAAGCGGATGCCCAACAAAGTGCACATCAAAATCAAATTTTTTGTAGAATTCTTGCTCAAATGGCAAAATGACAAACATTTCGTCCACATTCTTTTTGATTTTCCAACCGCGTTTCTGGTTCCAAGCCCATATTTGAGGCGATATATAATAAAACACTTTTATACGTCTAGCCTTTGCCCACTTCGCAATACGCAAATTAAATCCGGGGTAGTCAATCAATACAATGGCATCGGGTTGAAATAGTTCAATGTCTTTTTTACAAAAGCTGATGTTTTTAAGAATGGTACTTAAATTCATAAGCACTTCAATAAAACCCATAAAGGCCAATTCGCAAATATGCTTCACAACATTTGCTCCCGCTTTTTGCATTAAATCACCGCCCCAAGCTCTAATCTCAACACCAGTCTCCTGACGTTTAAGCTCTTTAATCAAGTTAGATCCATGCAAATCACCTGAAGCCTCACCTGCTATAATGTAAAGCTTCAAACTAACTGTAGAAATAAATTACGAAGGCTATCACGTAGCCAAAATTAGAAAGCAAAATTCCTCTTCCCATTCTGTCTTTCTTAAAGGTATTTAGAGTCACCCACATCATCCCAGCATTAAGACCAATTGCAAGCAAACAAACGTTTTCGAGGTAAGTAGCTGAAAAAGTGAGTAAATCTTCATTCACTGATTCTATCAAAATCTTTACAACTATGGGTGGAAAAATGGCTCCAATCAGCAAGCCTACAATTAAGTTGTCTTTCATAAGTCCCAGTTGTTTATTTCGGTTAACGCAGAATGAGCTGTTAAATCGTTTTGAACAGGAACCACGCTCACATAATTGTTCTCCAAAGCCCAAATATCTGTATCCTCGCCGTGGTCGTAGTTTTTAAACGTACCGGTTAACCAGAAATATTCATTTCCCATAGGGTCAACACGCGCTTCAAACTCCTCTTCCCAGTTTCCTTTAGCTTGTCTACAAACTTTAACTCCCATTATCTCTTCAGCATGCAGCTTGGGGATGTTTGCGTTTAAGCAAACTCCTTTGGGCATTTGTTGCTCCAATGCTTTAATGGTAATAGCACGAGCAATTTCTTTAGATGCGGTAAAATCAGCGTCGATACTGTGGTCTAGCAAACTGAACCCAATACTAGGCACACCTTCTAAAGCTCCTTCCACAGCAGCTGACATAGTCCCAGAATAAATAACATTAATGGATGCGTTGCTTCCGTGGTTTATTCCCGATAAAATGATGTCTGGTTTTACATCCATTTTATAAATCGCAAGTTTTATGCAATCTACAGGCGTTCCAGAACAGCTGTAAACCGTAAGATCTTTTTCCGCTCGAATCTTTTGCATTCTGAGTGTTGCGTTTATGGTAATTCCGTGTCCAGTACCGCTCTGTGGTTTATCTGGAGCTACCACCATTATCTCGCCTAAATCTCTAACGCATTCTATCAGTGACTGAATGCCAGGTGCGGTAACTCCGTCATCGTTACAAATTAATATCAGTGGTTTTTTCATACAGTAAATCGCTTAAATTCAGAGCATAAGATTGCTGTAGCTGAAGCAACATTTAAAGATTCACCTCTGCCCATTTGCGGAATCTTAACCTCTTTAGTAAGTAAGGCTTTAACTTCTGGAGAAATGCCGTGCGACTCGCTACCTACAACGATTGCCGAATTCTGGTTAAGATTCATTTCGTAAATATTGTCGCCATTTAAAGTGGCACCGTAAACCGGTTTTAAGGGATTGTTTTTACGCATTTTGGTTAAAACTTTCTCTAGGTCTAAGTACAATACGTTTATTCTGAAAATACTACCCATACTTGCTTGCACAACTTTGGGATTATACAATCCAACACAATTGGTTGAGCAAATAACGTGGTTAATACCAAACCAATCTGCACATCGAATAATATTACCAAGGTTTCCGGGGTCTTTCACTCCATTAACCATCAATATTAATTCCTCATCGTAATATGGAATTTTATCTTGAGGAATATTTACAAGTGCCAGCACCTGATTTGGTGTGGTGAAATTTGAAATTTTTTCTAGCTCAGTTAGGGTGATTTCTGTTTGAGGAACATTGAGTTCAGCTAATTCTGACACTCTATTTTGCTTGTAATCAAGCGTATAAAAAAGTTCCGATATTTTAAACTGACACTGTTGCCTTGTTTCGCATTCGTTAATTAACTCATCTACCAGTTTCTCTCCTTCAACAATAAAAAGTCCATGTTCCTTACGGTTCTTTTTTCTGTCTAAAGAGTTAATTAATTTGATTTTGTTTTTAGTAAGCACGGACCTCTTAGATTGCAGATTTCAGTAATATTGCAAAGGTATAACTTTAGTCCGTTGGCATGCGTTGAAAAAGCTGTTAAACCCCATAAAACCCCTGGTATTTGCTGTACTTTTTTTGGTGAGTTGCAATCCCCATAAACAACTTACTGAAGGACAGTATCTTCTTGAAAAATCGGAGATAAATTACAACCACGACAGCAAAGAAGATAAAGCTGATTTTTCCAAAAAAATAGATTTGGACGATGTTGAAGAAATCAAAAAACAGCGACCAAATAACAAGTTGCTGGGCTTCTATAAATTCCACCTGCGGGTGTACACTTTTGGTAGCAAAAAGGAAAATAAATTCAGGCAATGGATCAAACGTATAGGTGAACCTCCTGTTATTTTAGATACCACATTAGTAACCCAAAGCACTGAACAAATGCAGTTGTTTCTCAAAAAGAAAGGCTACTTTGAAGCTTCTGCAAGCGATTCTGTAGTTTACAAGGTAAAAACCAATTGGAATGGTAAGAAAATAAAAAAGCAAAAGGCTTCAGTATATCACAACCTAACGCCCAAAAAACCCTGGGAGGTAAAACAAATTGGATACGCCATTTTCGATGACAGCTTGAGGCCCGTGATTAGAGATTACTCCAAAAATCTAAGTATAAAAAGAGGGTCAAATTACGATGAATACAACCTGTCTGACGAGCGCGAAAAAATGGACAAATTCATGAAAAATAGGGGCTATTACAATTTTGGTCGGCAGTATATCGAATACAAAGTGGATACACACCTTGGAAATCACAAAGTAAACTACCAGATTAATATTAAAAACTCAACAGAGAAAAGAAAAACAGCCACTGGGACTGATACGCTAATCCAAACCAATCACCAGAAGTTTTACATCAAGCAAATCATTGTAAAATCAGCTGGAAACGAAGCGATCATAGCAGCAGAAGACACTTTAAAGTTTAAGGGATATGATTTTGTGAATTACGCAGGAAATGTAATTCGCCCCAAAGTAATTGCACGTTCTATCTTTTTCGATAAAGGCGATTTGTACCGACTAAAAAACATAGAATACACCTACAGCAGATTGTCTGCTTTAGGTGTTTTTAGCACTATAAACATTGAGGTAAATCCAGACCCAGCAAATCCTAATGGTACAGACTTGATTGCAATCATTACGCTTTCTATGAGTCCGAGGTACAGTATAAGTTTCGAGACAGAGGGCACAAACCGAGGTGGAAACTTAGGGGTTAATTCAAGGGTAAACTTCACTAATAAAAACACTTTTAAAGGAGCAGAAGCACTTAACATTGGTGTATTTGGCGGACTAGAAGCACAGCAAACCAACAACGATTTATTCGAGGATCAAACCGAACAAATTAACGAAGCACTGCCATTCAACACGCTGGAATATGGAGCTGATGTAACCCTTAAAGTACCCGATTTACTTATCCCGAAATTCAGATCGATTATTCCCAACTACTCTAACCCGAGTACTGAAATTGGCACAGCTTACAATTACCAATACAGAGGTTCTTTTGACCGAGACGTATTCAACATATCTTACCGCTACAATTGGTTCTTAAGCAGACGTCACGGCTTTGTTTATAGTCCACTTGACTTAAGTTTTGTGCGCATACAAAAAGATACCGCGTTCGAAAACAGATTACGCGCGACGGGAAACTCTTTGTTGATTAACTCCTACCAAGATCACCTTATTGCCGCCACTAATTTGGAGTACACCTTTACCAACCAAGTATCAGATGATAGGAACTATGTATTTTTTAAGGCAGAAATTGAAAGTGCGGGAAATATCTTGCATACACTCGACAATTTAATAGGCACAACCGCAGACCCCGCCGAAGGTTACTATAGCAAATTTGGAATCCGTTATGCTCAATACGTAAAACTTGAAAGTGATTTAAGATTACATAACGTGCTTACCAAGAATACCAATATTATTTACCGCTTGTATGGCGGATTAGGAATTCCATTAACCAATTTAAACGTACTGCCTTTCGAAAAATCGTTTTTTGGTGGTGGTGCCAACACCAATAGAGCTTGGGTAGCAAGAACTCTTGGCCCAGGTGGGTTGCCAGCTGTAGATTCATTGAACACCATTGACAGAATTGGAGAGGCGATTTTAGAAGGAAACATAGAATACCGATTTGATATTGTTGACGGACTAGAAGGGGCGTTCTTTGCTGATTTGGGTAACGTATGGCTCCGTGAAAAAGATCCGCTGCGACCTAATGCCGAGTTTAATGTAAACCGATTTTACAAAGAATTAGCAATTGGCATTGGAACAGGACTCAGAATTGACCTCGACTTTTTTATAATTCGTGGAGATTTTGGTTTTAAAGGTAGGGACCCCAGTTTGGCTGTAGGTGAGCGATGGTTTTGGGAGCCAAAATCCAATTTTGAATCATGGAATAATAGAAAATATAGATACGGAATTAACTTTAACCTAGGTATTGGTTACCCATTCTAAAACTAAAACAATGACAGGCGATTTTACACCACTTTACGATTTCTTAATTAACCAAGGGCTTTCTGATTTTTGGGCTTCGTTTACACGCTCAGTTGTGCTCATCTTTTTGTTGTTCTTTTTAGCGTCAATGCTTCATCTATTGGGTCGAGGGGTGTTTTTGAGGATTGTAAATCAACTCACCAAAAAATCCAAAACCAATTATGACGATATCTTTTTAGAAAATCGAGTATTCAGAAAATTGAGTTACCTCTTTCCAGCTCTTGCTATTTATGCATTCGACGATGTTGTTTTAGCCCACTTAGGAACACTACAAGCCTTCGTAATTGGCGGAACCAACATTTATGTAATCGCTATCACCGCCACAATTATTAATGCAATTCTAAAATCTATGCAACAGGTTTTGGAATCAAAAAACGCATTTAAAGACAAACCGCTAAACAGCTATCGACAAGTTGTCACTATTTTTAATTATGGAGTAGCTACCATACTGGTTGTCAGTATTATAATAGATAAAAGTCCGATGTACTTGTTTAGCGCTTTGGGTGCGTTAACCGCCGTTTTGATATTAGTTTTTAGAGACTCTATTTTAGGCTTTGTAGCTAGTATTCAATTGGCTTCTAACGATATGGTGCGTGTGGGAGATTGGGTTAGCGTTGAAAGTTACGGAGCAGATGGTGACGTGTTAGAAATCAACCTAAACACAGTAAAGGTTAAGAACTTTGATAATACCGTTACAACTGTTCCGACTTACGCGTTTATTTCCAACTCTTTTAAAAACTGGCGCGCTATGCAAGAAAGTGGCGGGCGCAGAATAAAACGAAAAGTGTTTGTAGCCGTTAATTCTATAAAAGTTTGCGACAATCAATTGATTGACAAAATGAAGCAAGTGGATTACTTGGAGCAGTACATTACTTCAAAAGTTGAAGAAATAGCCGAACACAACAACACGGCCGTCAAAAATGCTTCAGTTGCAGTAAATGGCAGAAGGTTAACCAATGTTGGATTATTTAGAGCCTACATTCAGCAGTACTTAAAAAAACACCCGCAAGTAAATACCAATTTAACCTGTATGGTTAGGCAATTAGAACCAACACCCAATGGCTTACCGCTTGAAGTTTACTGCTTTAGTGCTGATAAAAACTGGGTGAATTACGAAGGAATTCAAGCAGATATTTTCGATCATATATTGGCTGTTGCTGGTTATTTTGATATTGAATTATTCCAAAACCCAAGTGGCTCTGATTTTAAAGGTTTGATAGCTAACTAGTGTGGTCAATTACTATTCTCCAGCCTTCTTTCTTATTCTTCCAGAGTAAGGTAAAATAGCCTCCTACATCTGGTTTATTGGTATAGCTCAAATTCCATTTACCCACAACCGTAGCAGATTGATCAGCTTCTGAAATGTGCAATAAGTCAAACTTTAGTGTACCCATTTTTTCTTGGGTCGGATAACCTTTTTTGTAGTTATCCAATACTTTCTGCCAACCGTAACTGATGCCATTTTTAGAAACAAATTTCAAGGAATCATTTTTCCAATACCACTGCATAAATCCTTCTATATCTCCTGTATTCCAACTGTTTTGTTGTTCCAACATTGCAGTTTCAATAATTTTAGACGGACTTTGCCTATTACTTGAAGTGGAACAACCATTCAGAACGATTAAAGCGAACAAAAAAATGAATACGTACGTATTGACTATCCTATTTGTCTTAATGGTATTATTCATCTGATTCATCATAAAAAAATCTAGTTTCGTATTAATTATGTTAGAGCAGCAACATAAAGCTAAAATACTCATTGTTGAGGATGAAATGACGATGGCATTTTTGCTAAAAAAAACTGCTTACGGATATGGACTATGAAGTTTGCGCATCGGTTGAATCTGGGGAGCAATCGCTTATTGAAGTTGAAAAACAAAATTTAGACAATGGGTATTCCAAATTTAGGAGCAAAATATTGGGACAGTAGATATGTGTCGGATGAAATTGGCTGGGATATTGGTTATCCTTCCACTCCACTCAAAGAGTACATCGATACTATAGAAAATAAAAACCTTAAAATTCTAATTCCAGGAGCAGGCAATGCATACGAGGCAGAATACTTGGTGCAACAAGGGTTCAAAAATGTATGGATTGTTGATATTTCAAAAGAAGCATGTACCAGGATCAAAAAGCGGATACCATCCTTGAACGAAAAGCAAATTATAAACAAGGATTTTTTCGATTTTGAAGGGAAATTTGACCTAATACTTGAGCAAACTTTCTTCTGTGCACTCAATCCAAAAATGCGCGAGGCATATACGGAAAAAATGCACGAACTGCTTAATCCGAATGGATTATTAGTTGGCTTATTATTTCAGAAAGAACTTTTTACCGACCATCCTCCATTTGGTGGATTTAAAGAAGATTACCTACCACTCTTTTCTCAACATTTTGATGTCCAAATTATGGAAACCGCATACAATTCCATTCCTCCGCGACAAAATTTTGAGTTGTTCATTAAGATAGCTCCTAAGTAACTCATTTACTACATTTGACTCGTGAAAAAAGAACTAGGAAATAAAATTCTGAGTAGCAAAGAAATTAGAGCTAAAATTGAACGTATTGCTCATGAAATCCATGAAAGTTGCTATCAAGAAAAATCACTTACCCTTGTTGGAATCAGTGGTAAAGGTTTTGATTTTGCCAAGCGCCTACACAAAATCATCGAAAGGGAAGCTTCTTTTGACTTATCGATTCAAGAATTAAAACTGAACAAAGACAAGCCTTTATCTGAAGACATAGTTATCAAAAACTGTGAATCATTAAAAAACAATGCTGTTGTTTTGATAGATGACGTACTCAATTCTGGGAAAACATTAGCCTATGCGGTGTCCTTTATTTTACAGCACGAACCAAAAATGTTAAAAACAGCCATATTGGTAAATCGCGAACATCACCGATACCCTATTACTGCTGATTTTGTTGGTCTTTCATTAGCTACTACGTTACAAGAACATATAAAAGTTGTTCTGGGTCAATCAGACGGAGCTTATTTGCAATAGCCTCTCAGCCAAACTTTCTAGTTTGGTTTTATCCCAATCCATTGTGCTTAGTTCAATATGAGCCTGAGAGTACAGATGCTTTCTTGCTTCCCATTGCTGCTTTAACTCCAATTCGGCATTTCCACTCAGTAATGGTCTTCTGTAAGAGTTGTTTAATCTGCTAATCAATATTTTTTGAGGCAGTGAAAAGTGAACTACCGTGCCATCCTCTAAAATTTCATTTATTAAATTATGGAAACAAGGAAACCCACCTCCAGTTGAAATTACCAAATCGTTGTTACTCGGTTTCAGGGTTGTTTCAAAAAATCTCAATTCCATTCTTCTAAATGCAGACTCTCCTTCTTGCTCAAAAATCTGCTCTATCGATTTACCAGTTATTCTTTCAATTTCTGCATCTGTATCCACAAAATTGCAGTTTAAGCGCTTCGCAAGCTGCTTTCCGATGCGCGATTTTCCAGTTCCAGAAAGACCAATTAGGTAAATTTTCATACCACAAAAGAAGCTAAAATCAAGAATTACAATACAATACAAATTCGAAGAAAAAAAAGTAAAAATTGGTCATTGCTCTACGAAAAGAGAATTATATATTTGCCGCCTCAATTACGAGACCTGGTAGCTCAGTTGGTAGAGCATCTCCCTTTTAAGGAGAGGGTCCTGAGTTCGAGCCTCAGCCAGGTCACTAAGTTGATTTAAAGAAGACTCTCTTTCATTGCAGAGTCTTTTTTTTTGTAATAATTTGAGGCGAAA
>CBFICO010000093.1:0-9766 GCA_965661115.1 Salibacteraceae bacterium | reverse complement strand
CAGGCGCAGATAGTTCGGCTTTGAATTCGTTTTTTTTGAGTTCGTTGATATCTGTTGTGAATATGAATGAGAAAATAACAACGTGCAGAAATGCGATAAGTGAGCGCAGCATACTTTTGAGTTTTATACAGTTCTCACAAATCTATTTTGAAGGCTAGGGGAGCTTAGTTGAGTGCGTTTACAGTTCTGAACATTGTTGTGTGTATACACTTCTAATTTTACATGCAAAAAACCATGTTATTACTTGATTTTTAGCTAGTTGGGTAGTTTTATATGTAAAAAGGGTTCTGTTTGCACAGAACCCCTACTTATAAAGATTGCTTTGTTAATTACCTACTTTCTAGAAATTAGGTTTCAGCAGATACTTAGAGTAAAAAGCTTCAATTTCAGCTACGGCTTCGTCCGCGGTATCCACTAATTTGAATAAATCCAAATCTTCTTCACTTATGTTCTTTTCTTCATGTAGCATGGTTTGTTTAATCCAATCTATAAGCCCGGCCCAATATTTTTTACTTACCAACACTACTGGAAACTTACCAATTTTTTGAGTTTGAATTAAGGTCATTGCTTCAAAGAATTCATCTAAGGTTCCAAAACCGCCGGGCATTACAATAAAACCTTGGGCATATTTTACAAACATTAGTTTTCTTACGAAGAAGTAATCGAAGTTTATGAGTTTATCTCTGTCGATATAAGGGTTCTCAGTTTGCTCGAAGGGTAACTCAATGTTAAGTCCCACAGATTTACCACCGCCTTTTCTAGCTCCTTTGTTAGCTGCTTCCATAATTCCAGGTCCACCGCCACTAATAACCCCAAAACCAGTTAGGGTAAGTTTGTAAGCAATTTCTTCGGTTAGCATATAGTAGGGATGATCTTCTTTTGTTCTGGCAGATCCAAAAATGGAAACACAAGGTCCTATTTTCGACAGTTTTTCAAAACCTTCTACAAATTCAGACATGATTTTAAAAATCTGCCATGAGTTGCTGGTTTTGATTTCGTTCCAAGTTTTATCTACAAATGCTCTCTTTATTTTATCGTCGTTTGTCATATACTATGTTTTTAAGTGATTACGTTTAGTTGTTTGTCAGTGTTCTAAACGGATATATTTGCCTCAATATTACGCAAGGGATGAAAAATAAGTTGTCGTTCTTAATTCTTTTAACAATAGTAGTGTTTGCTAGTGGTTGCAAAAAGTGGCCTTGGCAGGACTGTTATAAAGGGGAAGGTGATGTGTTTGAAGACTCAAGGTCTTTTGGCGCAATAAAGTCTTTTGCTATAGATATTCCCTCAGAAGTTTTTTTGCATCCTGATACCACCAGATCAAGAACCGAAATTGTAATAGTTGCTCAAGAAAATGTAGCCGATGAAATTGTGCTTACTAATTCCAACGGACATATCACTTCGGGTTTTGATGGCTGTTTTAGAGAGCATAAAGAGATTCAGTTTCACTTGTATTTTAATACTTTAGATGAGCTTATAGTAAATGTTCCTTCAAGAATCAATACTGAAAAAGCCATAATTGGCGAGGATTTTAAACTGACCATAAATGAGTCGGCTAACGTAGATGTATTTGCCTATACTGATGAGCTTTCGGTTTCTATTAGTGGAGCTGCAAACGTAAGATCGAGAGGGTATAGCAAAATTCACCGAGTGGATATCAATACGGCTTCAGGTTACGACGCAGAGTTTTTAATAACCGATACCACCTACGTAAACTTGCAGGCCGAAGCTACTTTTAAATCATATGTTACTGGATTGCTGGATATCAATATGTCAAACGGAACCATTGAATACAAAGGAGAGGATACTTTGAATATTACCGACAGAAAAACAGGTGGATTGCTAATTGATTTAAGAGATTCCCTTTAGCGATAATCCAATTCGTTTTCTTTCTTTATCTATCGAAACTACTCTCGCCTCCAAGGCTTGTTGCAAGCTCAAAATTTCGTTTGGGTCGGAAACATACCTGTCAGCCATTTCAGAAAGATGAATGAGCCCGTTTTCTTTAATGCCAATATCTACAAATGCTCCGAAGCCTGTAATGTTAGAAACAATTCCCGGAACCAATTGATCAACCTTTAAATCATCAATGGTTTTTAGTTGCTTGTCAAACTCAAAAACTTTGGCTTTTTTGCGTACATCTCTGTTTGGTTTTTCCAGCTCTTGAATTATAAAATTGATTGTTTCTTCTCCAAAGTCCTTGCTTGTAATGGATGCTTTGTCTATTTGCTGAAGTGCTTCTTTATTTCCGATTAATTCCTGAATTGGTTTATTGGTACACTTAGCAATCTGCTCAACAATATCGTAGCTCTCTGGGTGAATAGCAGAATTATCTAGCGGGTTTTCAGCGTTACTAATTCGCAAAAATCCAGCGCATTGTTCAAAAGCTTTATCTCCAAGTCCTGGGACCTGTTTTAAATCTTTTTTTGAGGAAAAACTCCCATGCTCTTTTCTGTAATCTGCAATGCTTTGAGCCAATTTTGGCCCAATTCCACTAATGTAATTCAGCAAGTGAGGACTTGCAGAATTGGCCTCAGCACCAATTATGTTTACACATCTTTCGATGCTTCTTGATAAGCCATTTTCAAGTTGAGTTGAGTTAATATCGTGCTGATACTGGCCCACACCCAAAGCCTTGGGTTCAATTTTTACCAATTCTGATAGTGGGTCAATGAGTCGCCTGCCTATTGATACTGCGCCTCTAACGGTTACATCGTAATTCGGAAACTCTGCTCTGGCAACTTTAGAAGCGCTGTAAACTGATGCCCCGGCTTCACTAACCACAAAAACTTCAAGATCTCTATTGAACCTTATCTGTTTTATAAATGCTTCTGTTTCTCTACTTGCCGTTCCATTCCCAATTGCTATGGCGTCAATCTTATGCGCTTGAACTAGGTAGCTTACTTTGTTTTTGGCTTTGCTGTCAAACTTTGGCGCGTGCGGATAAATGGTTTCATTGTGTTCTAGTTCACCATTTTCATTTAGGCACACTATTTTGCAACCCATCCTGAAACCAGGGTCAATAGCCAGTACCTTTTTGTTTCTGAGCGGAGCAGTTAGCAAAATCTGCTCAAGGTTTTTTCTAAAAATACCAACTGCTTGTTTATCCGCATCCTCCGAAAGTTGATTGAATAGTTCGCGCTCAATAGCAGGTTTAAGCTGTTTGCTGTAGGCCATTTTTATGGCTTTTTGAAGAAACGGCGTTGTGTTGTTTTGGTGTTTTACAAGCGCGTGTTCCATAACCGAAATAGCGTCTTTTGTTTCCGGTGCTATCGAAACGGATAAAACTCCTGTGTTTTTGCCTCGTCTAATTGCCATAAAACGGTATGGTTTAATGCGTTTTACAGGTTCTGAAAAATCAAAAAAATCTTTGAACTTCTCAGCTTTGTCATCCTTACCCTTTTGCACTTTAGATTTAATGAAGGCTTTGTGTTCAAACAGATTGCGCAAGCGATTTCTTAGCCATTCGTTTTGGTTAATCCAATCTGAGCAAATGTTCAGAGCACCTTCAAGCACATCATCACTAGTTGGGAATTGTTTTGAGGTATGTTTATTCAATAAGGAATCAAAGTCGTAATTTGAACCTTTCATTATTGCCACAGCAACAGGTTTTAATCCGTTCTCAAGTGCAATTGTAGCTTTAGTTTTTGCGCTTTTTTTATAGGGAAGATAAATGTCCTCTAGCTCTTTAAGGTCGGTTGATTTTTCAATCTTCTGTTGCAAATCATCAGAGAGTTTTCCTTGATCGCTTATGGCTTTTAGAATCACTTTTTTTCGGTCTAAAATCTTTTGCCATAACTCCATCGTAGCTGAAATGGTTTCAATTTCTTCTTCATTTAAATTGCCGGTTGCTTCTTTTCGGTATCGGGCAATAAAAGGTATGGTGCTCTTATCTTCCAATAACTTGCAGCAGTTCTTTACAGATGTTGAAGAAAGCTGTGTTTTTTGTTGAATGAAATCGAGTTTGGAGGAATCTGACATACGTAGGCAATCAATACTTTTGTGCGCCAAAAGTAGAAAAAGGGTATAGGCATGAATTTTTACGATAAAGAATTTAAACTAGGAATGTTAGGTGGCGGTCAGCTGGGTAAAATGTTTATTCAAGAGGCTGTAAATTACAATGTTCAAGTTTGTGTTTTAGACCCAGATAATAACGCTCCATGCGCCTTAATTGCCCATGAGTTTGTAAACGGAAATTTTAAAGATTACGATACCGTAATGTCTTTTGGAAAAGACAAACTGGTACTCACTATTGAAATTGAACACGTAAATACCAAAGCGTTAACCGACCTAGAAAAGCAAGGCGTAAAGGTTTTTCCTCAGCCTCATGTTTTAGAGCTTATAAAGGATAAAGGATTGCAAAAGCAGTTTTACCAAAAGCACAACATTCCTACAGCGCCTTATTATTTGGTAGAAAATAGAGCAGAAGTAAAAAAGTATATTTCCGAATTTCCATTTATGCAAAAAGCCAGAACTGGTGGTTATGACGGAAAAGGGGTGTATGTTTTAAAGTCTGAGGAAGCGATCGAAAACTGTTTTGACGCGCCAAGTGTGTTGGAGAAATTTGTCGATTTCGAAAAAGAGGTGAGCGTCATTGTTGCACGAAACGAGCAAGGAGAAATGGTTACCTATCCAATAGTGGAGCTGGAATTTAATCCAGTAGCGAATTTGGTAGAGTACTTAAAGTGTCCCGCTAATGTATCAAGGGCTATTGAAGAGCAGGCCGCAGAAATAGCAAAAAACGTAGCGGAAAAGCTTGGTGTAATCGGACTTTTAGCGGTGGAGTTTTTCTTAACCAAGGATGGACAGCTATTGGTAAATGAGGTAGCTCCTCGAACTCACAATAGTGGACATCAAACTATAGAGGGAAATGTAACTTCACAATTTGAGCAACACATGCGCTCAGTGCTCGGCCTGCCATTAGGTGATACCTCGGTTACTTTACCTAGTGTAATGCTAAACCTTTTAGGAGAGGATGGTTTTACTGGTCCAGCTAAATACGAGAATTTAGAAGAAGTAATGGCAATGCCTCAAGTACATGTGCATTTGTACGGTAAGTATCTAACTAAGCCATACAGAAAAATGGGACACGTAACTATTACGGACAACAGTTTAGAAGAGGCTTATGGTAAAGAACTACTTAAAGTTGTTGCTTAAAAATAAAGTGTAAAACTTTTTAAAATAGCTGTCTAACTTTCCCTTTTAATAGTATTACTATCATACTTTAGTGTTTTACTTCAAAACGCTATATGAAAACTCAATATTTCAAACATTTAAAATCAGATTTACCTGCTGGTCTGGTTGTATTTTTAGTTGCCTTGCCACTCTGTTTAGGCATTGCTTCCGCCTCAGGTGCTGGTCCAGATACATTTTCTTTAGTTGCAGGATTAATAGCCGGAATTGTAGGAGGTATTGTTGTGGGAATAGCAAGTGGCTCTCAAGTGGGAGCTAGTGGTCCAGCCGCAGGCTTGGCTGTAATTGTATTTACATCAGTAAACGATATCGGATTTCAACCATTTTTATTGGCCGTTGCAATTGGCGGATTGCTGCAAATACTTATGGGTTTTCTTAAAGCAGGTATGATTGCCTACTATTTTCCTAACTCAGTAATTAGGGGAATGCTGGCGAGTATTGGTATAATTCTAATTCTTAAGCAAATTCCGCATGCGTTGGGTTTTGATAAAGACCAAGAAGGTGATACTGCCTTTTTACAAGCAGATGGCGAAAACACTTTTACAGAAATTCTTAAAGCCTTAGATTATTTATCGCCTGGAGCAGTAATTATTTCGGTTACTTGTTTGTTGGTTCTGATCCTTTGGGATAAGTATTTAAGTTCAAAAGGTGGAATATGGAAAATGCTTCCAGGAGCTTTGGTAGTAGTAATTCTAGGCTCAATTATCAATAAAGCACTATTTTCAATTGATCCTAATTTGGCCATGTCTGGTGAGCATATGGTAAGTATTCCAAAAATAAGTTCGTTTACAGGGTTGGGAGAGTTTTTAACTTTTCCAGATTGGAGTTCAATAACAAACACTAATGTTTGGATTACGGCATTTACCATTGCCATTGTAGCCTCACTAGAAACCTTATTGTGTGTAGAAGCTACCGATAAACTGGATCCTCATAAAAGAATAACCCCAGCAAACAGAGAATTAAAAGCTCAGGGCTTAGGAAACTTAGTGTCGGGAATGATTGGTGGATTGCCGGTAACACAAGTAATTGTGCGAAGTAGTGCTAATATTGATTCTGGCGGCCAAACAAAATTGTCAACCATATTTCATGGCTTTTTATTGTTGTTTTCGGTAATTCTTATTCCTAGTGTTTTAAGTCAAATTCCACTTGCTGCTTTAGCTGCTATTCTGTTGGTGGTTGGATATAAGCTGGCAAAAATTAGCGTGTTTAAAGACATGCTTTCTAAAGGAAAAGAACAATACATACCGTTTTTGGTTACTGTTTTTGCTATTATCCTTTCCGATTTGCTCATTGGAATTGGCATTGGATTATTGGTTGCTATTTTCTTCATTTTGCAGCGAAATCTTGAAACAGATCATGTAAAAATTAAAGAGGAAGAAGATGGAAAACACATACACAGAATTATTTTATCAGAAGAGGTAAGCTTTTTAAATAAAGGGGCTTTGCAAGATGCGTTAGAACATGTAAAAGAAGATGAGGAAGTAATAATTGACGGCACCAAGGCGGTTAGTATTCCGTACGATATTTATGACTTGCTGAAAGAGTTTGAAAGTACTGCTCATGAGCGAAATATTGCTGTTTTTATGCGCGGCTTTTCAAAGGATAAAGTAAACTAAAACCAACAAAAATGATTGTACAAGTTAAGATTCAAGAACCGTGTTTTTTAAAAGATCCTGATTCATCTGAATTGGGTCAAAACATTATTGCAAACAGTATAATTCTCATTGACGAAATAGGATTTGAGGCGTTTACTTTCAAAAAGTTAGCGGCTAAAATTGAATCTACGGAAGCATCGGTTTATCGCTATTTCGAGAATAAACATAAGCTTTTAGTTTACTTGGTTTCTTGGTACTGGAACTGGTTAGATTACCTCATGAGCTTTGCTATGCAAAACATTGCAGCCGCCGAGCGTAGGCTGGAAATTTTTATTGAAAGCATAACACACCCTGTAAAAGTTGATCCTAAGTTTAGTCATATTGACGAAGTGGCATTGCACAGAATTGTTATTGCAGAAAGCTCCAAAGCATATTTGACCAAAGAAGTAGATACTGATAACGAAGAAGGGTATTTCATAAGCTTTCAAGTCTTAGTTAAAAAACTAAGTCAGATAGTACTAGAGATAAACCCTGATTACAAATATCCAACAGCGCTAATCAGTACCTTAATTGAAAGTGCTCATTTTCAGCGATTTTTTAGTAAGCATTTGTGCGATTTAACAGAGAGTAATTCGGAAACATCTCTTGAGCAATTTTTAAAACAACTGCTTTTTTCTGCCATTCATAAACCAGTAACGGTTTAGGTTTTATCTCGCAGATATTTCGTGCATTTTTGTTACATGAAATATCTACCCTTATTCATTCTTTCATTGTTGTTATGGGTTTGTCCTGCGCATGACATTCCTGTTGCGAATCAATCAAAAAACTACCAAATTGCGTTTTATAACGTCGAAAACTTGTTTGACACAATAAATGAACCTGGAAAACGAGACGGGGAGTATACTCCAGTTGGTTCAAAGGAATGGGACACTAAAAAGTACCTTGAAAAATTAGATAGGATTGCACAAGTAATAGCTTCAATAGATTCTACTGAAACATTGGCTGCTATTGGATTGGCAGAAGTAGAAAATTTACGCGTTCTTGAAGACTTAGTTAAGCAAAAAAGAATTGCTCACTTAAGGCTGAAAATTATTCACCAAGAAAGTCCAGATTTTAGAGGAATTGATGTTGCCTTGTTGTACAATCCAAAATTGATAAATCCTGTAAGCTTCAAGTTTTTAAACGTTGATTTAAACGATTCTGGAAAAACTACTCGAGATATTCTAGTTGCTGAAATGGTTGATTTTACTAATGATACTATGACGATTTTTGTAAACCACTGGCCGTCTCGGTGGGGTGGGCAAGATAAAACAGAACCTAAACGAATTGCGGCTGCTCAAACATTAAGAAAAGAGCTTTCTAAAGAAGAAATTCAAACCCAAAACATTCTAATTTTAGGTGACTTAAACGATTATCCTGATAACAAAAGTGTTTGGGAAGTTTTGGATGCGGACTCCAGCGCAGCAAATGATGGGACGTTGTATAATGCAACGTACGCAATTCATGCAGATTCTACTCAAGGTACACATGCCTACCGAGGGCATTGGGGTGTTTTAGATCATGGTATTCTCTCTCCAGTCCTTTACGGTTTTATAGATTCTGTTTATGTGCACAAAAAGCGATTTATGTTGTATAAGAATAGTGCAGGAGATTGGTTTCCTAGCAGAACGCATAGTGGTAAGAGATATTTCGGTGGCTATTCGGATCATTTACCTGTAGTGGTAAACTTTAAATAACAACAATGGATTTTTTAGATAAAAAACTGGACGATTACGTAGTAGCTCACACTGAACCTGAAAACGAAGTGCTTGAAGAATTAAATCGTCAAACACATTTACAGGTTTTGATTCCAAGAATGTTGGCTGGACATTATCAAGGGAGAGTTTTAAGTATGTTGAGCCACATGATAAAACCAAAATCAGTTTTGGAAATTGGTACTTATACTGGTTATTCTGCCATTTGCTTTGCTGAAGGAATGCCCGAAAATGGTATAATCCACACCATTGATTTAAACGAAGAGTTAGAGAGCTTTCAGAACAAATATTTCGAAAAGAGCGGATACAGAAATAAAATCGTTCAGCATATTGGAAACGCTATAGAAATTATTCCTGCCCTTGAGGGAAATTTTGATTTGGTGTACATTGATGCGGACAAAGAAAACTATTGCAATTACTTTGATTTGGTTATTGATAGGGTTAAGCCTGGAGGGTATATTATAGCAGATAATGTGCTTTGGAGCGGTAAAGTTATAGAGCCTTTAGACCCCGCCGATGAGGAAACTAGAATGCTATTGGAATACAATAAAAAAGTACAAGAAGACGATAGGGTGCAGAACGTTTTGCTTCCAATTCGGGATGGCCTAATGGTTGCTAGAAAGCGCTAAAATTATTACTTTGAAAAAATTAATTCCACTAGTTGCTATTGTTCTAATTGGCTTAGCAGCTTTCGCTCAAAAAGAAGATGTATCGAAATTAGAAATTACCGGGTTGGCGCAATTAAGTGTTATGCCTGTTGAAACCATTTTCTCTCTTACGGTAAATGTTACAGATGCCGATTTCGGAAAAGCATTAGATGATTTAAACAATCAAGTAAAAGCGTTAAAAGACGCCTTAAAAAAGGCTGATGTTCCTGAAAAGTCCATTAAAACCAATAACTATTCTATCAACGAGAATTATAAATACGTGAACGGAAGAAGAAATATGGACGGATATAGAGCTTGTGCATAGTATGAATGTTCATGTTCCGTTCGAGAAAGACAAAATGAAAGAGGTTTACGCGGCCATCCGAAAATCGGAGATAGAGGTAAATTTGCGTTTGAGTTTTGGCTTGTCGGATAGAATAAAGTTTGAGTCTGAATTAATGCAAATGGCGGTAACCGTTGCTAAGCAAAAGGCAGATTTACTAGCCAATGCAGCAGGACTTAAAGTGGTTGGTATAAAGAAAATGACATACGGTTCAAACAGAAATCACTATCAGCC
>CBFICO010000092.1:0-9834 GCA_965661115.1 Salibacteraceae bacterium | reverse complement strand
TTGTGACGGCGTTATTCTTTTTTGTTTCGTGGGGGCGAAACACCATGTGGTTTACCGAGCTGTTAACCGAATATTTACCAATGTACAATAAGTTCAGAACACCTTCAATGGCGCTGCTAATTGTGGAGCTTATAGTACCTATGAGCGCAGTATTAGTACTGCACAAATTCTATCAAAAACCTGAACTTTTGAAGGATAAAAAGCTAAAAAAGAACCTATTAATAGCTGGGGGTAGCGTATTGGGTTTAACACTGTTTGTTGGGTTAATGCCTTCTACTTTCTTCAACTTTTTTAGCCCTCAAGAAATGCAACAATTTGACCAGATGTTGGCTGGTGCAAACGCAAACCAAGCTGAGCGTATGATGAATCAGATTGAGGAGTTTAGAATTGGAACTGTAAGAGGTGATGCTTTGCGTTCGGTGTTTATCATACTTCTAGGCGCTGCATTAAGTTGGTATTTTATTAAAAAGCAGCAAATGCAATTATTAGCAATTTCAATTACAGTGCTTGTAATTGGTGACTTATGGTCGGTTGATAAGCGCTATGTACGCAACGAAAAGAACAGAGGTAAGTACGAACGCTGGGTGAAGGTACGTCCATATTATTACGAGCATTTGCCCACAACTGCAGATGAATCTATTTTGAACAATACGCTGAAATCTAACCCACAACTTGCTCAAGAGATGCAAATGGCGGTAACTGAGAAAAAGAAAGAAACCAGTCCAAAAGAAAAAGCAAACATGAATTACATTGTAAACAACGAACGCTATCGAGTTTACAATCAGAATACAAACTTAAGGGTATTTCAGATTAACAATCCATTTAACGAATCTATAACCTCTTTTTTTCACAAAAGCGTGGGTGGTTATTCAGCTGTTAAAATGGGGCGCTACCAAGACTTTATCGATTTCTACTTAAACCGAGAACTACAGTCATTAATTACTTCGTTAAAGTCTGGTGGTCAGGATATTATGCAAGTGCTTTCTCAAAGAAAATACTTGAATATGATGAACACGCGCTACATTGTATACAATCCTGGTGCGCCTGCTATCGAAAACCCATATGCTTTTGGAAATGCTTGGTTTGTAAGTACGGTGAAAAAAGTGGGAACTGCTGATGAAGAAATTACGGCGCTAGCAGATTTAGAATTGAATAGTCAAGCGGTTATCTTAAATGAGTTTGACGACAAAATTGGAGGGATAAAAGCAGGTGGAAATGGAACCATTCAG
Source organism: Salibacteraceae bacterium (assembly GCA_965661115.1). GTDB lineage: Bacteria > Bacteroidota > Bacteroidia > Flavobacteriales_G > Salibacteraceae > UBA6770. Next base: position 8,605 of record CBFICO010000092.1, on the reverse strand, counting down.
CTTACATCGTATAAAGCCAATGAATTGGTTTACAGCTGTAACATACAGCAAGATGGCTTTGCTGTTTTTTCAGAGATTTATTATAAGGATGGTTGGAATGCGTATATCGATGGCAACCTTGTGCCGCACGCCAAAGTCAATTATATCTTACGGGGATTAAATGTGCCTGCTGGAGCAAAAGAAATTGTTTTCCGATTTGAACCTACGAGTTATAAAAACAGTTCAATGGTGAGTTTGGCTTCTAGCGGATTACTCATTTTATTGGTCCTAGGTTTTTTATTTACTCAGTTTAAACAAGAGAAAGAGGCCGCGTAGTGAAACGCGTTTTGGTAATAGCATATTACTGGCCACCCAGTGCTGGTAGTGGTGTTCAACGTTGGCTGAAATTCTCGAAATATCTGCCACAAAACGGTTGGCAACCGGTTATTTATACTCCTGAAAACCCGGACTTTAGTACAAAGGATGATTCGCTCTTAAGTGATGTTCCATCAGAAGTTGAAGTAATCAAAACAAAAATTTGGGAACCATATTCGGCCTATAGAAGTTTTAGTTCTTCTTCCAATAAAAACAACATTAATAATGGCTTGATTGAGGGAGGAGAAAATCAATCTATTATAAAGAGGAAATTGACCTATTTGTCTAAATGGGTTAGGGGTAATCTGTTTATTCCGGACCCCAAAGTGTATTGGGTAAAAAAATCTGTAAAGTTTCTAGAGAACTATTTAAGCGAACATCCCGTTGATGCAATGGTGACTACTGGTCCGCCGCATAGTATGCATTTAATTGGTTTACAATTAAAAACCAAAACCGGAATTCCATGGATAGCTGATTTTAGGGACCCATGGTCAAAACTTGATTTATTGGATGATTATCATATTACTAAATCGAATAGAGGTAAATACGAGGCATTAGAACAAGAGGTAATACGAGTTGCAGATGTTTGTCTTACTGTTAGCAATAACTGGGGAGAAATGTTTCGGGAATTAGGAGCAAAGAATGTTGAGGTAATCACCAATGGGTACGATACTCAAGATGTTGCTATTAAGGAAAATAAGGAGTCTGAAAAATTTATAGTGAGTCACTTTGGATTGCTGAATCATTTAAGAAATCCACAACAGATTTGGAATGCGTTGGAAAAAGCTTGTACCCACAATGAGGAGCTAAATAAGCAACTTGAGATTCATTTAGGAGGAACAATAGACCAATCTGTTCTGAGTCAGTTTGACGAGTTACCCAATTTAAAAGATAAAGTAACTGTTCATGGCTATATAACTCATTCAGAAGTATTAAAATGGTATCAAAAATCGTCGTTGTTATTACTGCTCACTTTTAACAGCGAGATAGGAAAGGGCAATATTCCAGGTAAGTTATTTGAATACCTGGCAATGTACAAGCCCATTATTGCCTTTGGTCAAGAAGATGGTGATGTAGCCGAAATTTTAGGTGAATTAAAGTCAGGTAAATGCTACGATTACTCTACTGAAAAAGTGGATGAAATTACTAACGAAATTTTGCATCAATTTCTAAACAAGGGCTCAACTGACAAAAATCATAGCGTTGAACGATATAATCGGGAAAATCTCACCAAATCGCTTGTAAATTTGTTGGACAAATTAGCGATATGAAGTCTGTTTTAGAATATTACAAAGCCAGAACCCAAGAGGTAATTTATCAGAAAAATACGCAACCAATTCCAGGTGTACCCGAGGGAGCATTGGAGAGTATTGGAACCAAAGGCTATTTTGTATGGGAGAATTATTATTCTGAGGAAGAGTGCGCTGAAATTTGCTCTGAGATTGATCGGTTAATTGAAGAAAACTCGGTTAAAATTTGGAGAGACGATGAGGACGCGGATAACCGAGTATATTTTGCTGAAAAGTTGAGCGATAAAATCAATGGTTTTAGTTCAGATGAACGTTTTAAAAATTTATCCGATCGATATTTAAAAACCAATACTGAAGTGCTGAGCACTTTAGCTGGTCGGATTAGAAACAAAGGAAACAACAAGGGTTCCGGTGGTGGTTGGCACAGAGATACCAACATGATACACCAATTTAAGAGCATTGTTTATTTAACTGATGTTACAGAAGAAACCGGTCCATTTGAATACCTTGAGGGAACTCAGCGCAAGAGCACCTTGTTTGAGCTAGCAAAATATGGCGTTAAACTCGATCAAAATAGATTGAGTGATGAAGAAGTGGAAGCAATTATAAATGACGGTAAGTATCCAAAAGTTCAATTTACAGCCAAAGCCGGAACTTGTTTGTTAGTAGATACTTCGGGTATTCACAGAGGTCGCCCGTTAAATGGAGGTGAGCGCTACGCACTTACTAATTATTTCTATCAGCATTATTTCATAAACGAAAAGCTGAAAAATAAATTCATTGACATTAGCCCATTTAGAAAGTAATTTCCTCAATAATTCTATCGCACACTTTTCCGTCTATTTTGTAAGCTCTATCTGCAATAAATTTTTCTCGGTTGTTTTCTAAGGTTGAATTCCAGTCATTTACACTCGTAATTGCCTCTTCTAATTCACTAAAATTATAAACGGGCTTACCAATTCCTTCGGCAATAAAATTGGCCAAATCGTCTTTTGAATAATCGGTAAGTATCAGAGGCTTGTTGAAGTAGATGGCCTCGCCACCCGCTGTGCTGTTGTGTGTTATAACCATTTTTGCACCACTGGTAACTTCATACAAATCATCAAATACAATCTCGTAATTGTAGCTTTTACCTTCTTCCTCCAGCGATTTCCAAAAACCCACAACGTCGGCCTGTCTCGGGTGTGGTTTTATTACTATTTTTTCTTCTGGATGAGCAGCAGAAAACGCTAGAATATCTTTTGAAATTAAGGATCGGTATCCATAATCAACCGCATGATACATTTGACCCGCAAAGAATATATAGCCTTTTTCTTGATTTCTTTTTAGAAGCGCAGGAATCACGTCTGTTCTAATTTGCCCAACGGTAACCACCGAATTATCTGGATAAGATGAAAAATTGTGCAACACCGCTTTTGCTTGATTCCCCCAGGTAAGCGTTTTGTGGGGGATTGGTTGGTATTTCATGTCATCCTCCGAATAAACGTAATGAATGTGTTGCTTGTGAATGATTCCATGTTGGATGCCAAACGTCTTTATACCCATTCTTTTAGCGGGTTCAATAAGTGATTTTAGTTTAGTATCGTGTTCATTTGTCCCGGAAATAGAAAGCGGTTGTTTGGATTTAACAGCCACTTCAAAAGCCATTTCTCTAAACTTACTGAATAACATTAAGCGCTTGTACTGCCTAAGTTTTTTAGCAAAAACTGCATTTGAATTTGATTCAATGGTAGCTATGGCGTATGCTAAAGTCTTTGAAAATTTCTTGATTTTTAGCCAATTAATTGGGTTTAGAAGTGCTCGAAGTAAATACCATTCGAGGTAGAGATGATGTTTCGCAGAAAAATTTCTTGTGTTTAAATGCGTTACGCCTAATTCAAATTTTGGAGGGTAAAACTCAGAAACTAAAAGAAATCGATTATCGCAAATAGCCTTTTGGGTGAGGTATTCCATATAGCCGTCTCCTGTAATTTTTCCTTCTGCATTAACACCCAATATAGGAAGAACAACATTAGGATTAACCATCAACCAATGTTTGTTTTTTGGTTGACCAGAAAACGCTCCTCGAATGGCTCTACCAAAAAACATGAAAACGAATTTCAGTTTTAAACCTAAAGTGGAAGCCTTTTTTTTGCTCGTTTTTGGTTGATTTATGGCAGCGCTTCTAACTGAGTTAAAAAGCATGAACCGAATGTAAAACCAAAGTATAGTTTCCTCCAGCGTTAGCCATTCAACTACTGTTTTGCCTTCAATTTTTTCATGACCAAAAGCAATAATTTCTTCGAGTGTTTTTGTGTAGAGGTTGTTGTCTGAACTCAAAACTTAATCTTCAATTAAATCAAAAGAAAGACGTGTGCCTTTGGAATAATCGTACTTAAATCTTTTTCCAAGAACTTCGTTAAAATGTTTGGGTGGTAAACCATATCCAGGACGTACAACTTTTATGTTGTCTGTAGTTAGCGTGTCTCCTTTTTTTACGTTGGAAGAAATATAAATTGATCGACCAAAAGTTTGATTGGTTTTCGATTTCCCTCTTAGGGTATAATCAACTTTTCCTGTAGCTTTTTCAGCATTTCTAACTGCCTTTACCATAGCGCTAAACTCTGATACATCTAATGAGAACGAAGCATCGGGGCCACCAACTGATTTATCCAATATGAAGTGTTTTTCGATAATTCTGGCGCCAAAAGCAACCGAAAGTACTGGAACTTCAATGCCTAAAGTGTGGTCTGAAAGGCCAGCCACAACACCAAATTCTTGCTCAAATTCGTGAATCATTACCGAGTTAGTTTCCTCTATAGGTGCAGGATAGGCACTGGTGCACTTTAGTAGAGCAAGCTTATTGTTGCCTACTTTTTTGCAGGTTTCAATGGCAAGTTCAATGTCTTCTTTTTCCGCAATTCCTGTGCTAATGATAAGGGGTTTTCCGGTTTTGGCAGCTTTCTTAATCAAAGGAATGTGTTTAATTTCAAACGAAGCAATCTTATAAATTGGATTACTAAGTTCTTCAAGAAAATCAACCGCAGTTTCGTCAAAAGGTGAAGAAAAACAAATGAGTCCTTGTTTTTCAGCCTCCTCAAAAATAGCCTTGTGCCATTCCCAAGGTAGCATGGCTTCTTGATATAAGTTATAAAGCGTTTGACCATCCCACTGCGTACCTTGGTTGATGTGAAAATCTTCTTTATCGCTATCTAGAGTAATGGTGTCGGCTGAATAGGTTTGAATTTTTATGGCGTCCGCTCCTGCTTTTTTTGCAGCTCTTACCGTTTCAAGCGCAATTTCTAGTTTACCACCGTGGTTTGCCGAAAGTTCTGCAATAATAAATACCGGCTGTTTTTCTTTTGATTTAAATATCGAATTAACGTCCATAGGATAGTATCGAAAAAGTTCTTTCGCTAATAATTTTCTGCTCTTTGTGAATGTACCCTGCTCTTTCAAAAGACACTGCTGAAGCGGGATTCTTATCCCAAATATAGGCTAGAATTTGAGTGTTGCTTCCTAAAATAGACAAATAAAAATCGGAGGAACAGGCAATTATTGTTGGCGCCATTTTTTTACCTCTAATGCTACTGCTTAGCGCAATACTTATAATCGTTTCAGGGTTTTTATCCTCAATTCTTACATATCCAATTGCTTGGTGGTTGAATTCGTATATATGAAAGAGGTCGTTGCTTTTGAGTTTTCCTTTGAACCAATTTACATGGTTTTCCCACGGAATTGGTTCTGCAGTAATTGAGTTTTCTCTAACCGCTTCGTCATTTGCCAAATCGTAAATAAATTGGCAATCGTCCCAATTGGCGTTTCGAATGGTTAAGCCTTTATACAGAGCGATAAACTGATTGGCGATTGCCTTACCTCTACTGCTAATTTCGGTTTTTGCAGAGCTACTAGAAGTGTTTACTAATTCGTTTTTAAGGTCCTTTAATCTTTCAATACACTGTTCTTCTGAAACATTCAAATATCCAAGGTCAAAGCAGATATTTTTTGAGGTTAGTGAATTGTAAATAAACTTCTGATTATCGACAAAGTAACCTGAAGCTAACTTGCAACTGGTAGCCGCCACCTCTAATGAGAGGTTGCTAGAAGGCACAATTGCTAAGTCAAGTGAATTAAAAAGTGAATTAAGTTCGGCAGATGATAGTCCCCATATAAAATCTACGCTTTTTGAATTGATTTTAAAGTCGTGTTTAGAATTTGGCGTAAGCAGTACAATATTCCAATCGTTAAAAACCTGTTCTGCAGCGGAAAGCCATTTTTGAGTAAGATCTAATTGTCCTGAACCCCCAAACGAAATCAGAATTTTTTGTTTCGAAGACTTTGTATCTGTAGTGTTTAGATTTTGGAATACAGGGTGAAGTATTAGATATTCAAAGCCATACAAATAGTTGGGGGCGGGGGTAGAATTATTTTCACGAATTAAGCCGTGGTTTATAATTAAATCTGCTGACGAGTAGGTTGTTCCAAAGTCGTCAATTACAACAACTTTATGTCCAGCAGCTTTAAATTTTTCAAGGCTTTCAGAGGGATAGTTGTAATCGTCGATAACCACAAAAGTTTCCGAAGGGTTTAGGTTTAGTTGGATCACATCTTCAGCGAAACTTATTTCCTTAAAGCGAAGTGAAAGCTGATTGATATTGCCAATGGCGAAAAAATTAGCCGTATTCAGGCTCAGTTTAAGTTGCTCATGTATGGCCGCACATCGGCTTACATGACCTAGTCCATTTTGGGGGTCTGTGTCTGGGATAAATACAACATTCACAACGTTCAAAGATAAGTTTAAGTGTTGCGGTTAAGTAGTTGGTATTTGAGTTCAGCTATTTTCCAGTCAGATAGAGTATCAATGTCTTGTACGGCTTCTTTTGGTAAAACAACTACTCCCGAATTATCCGTAAATAAACTATTTGTTTGCAATAGCTTTTCTGGGTAATACCAGTAAAATTGACCGGCATCGTGAAAGGCTTCTGGCAAATCTTGCGACCGAGAATTACGGTGTTCAGGCCAGTTCATTGTTGCTTTTCCATTTTCAAGTTTCAGGCTTCTACATATTGGATAGTCGAAAGCTGCAGCTGAGAAAACGGTATCAAAATTTTTATCTGTCAACAAATTATAGCCTTTTTTTAGGCTTTGACCAGAAACAAACGGAGCGGTGGGGTAGAGGCAACATGCTAATACGAAGTTTTGCTTTAATTGCTGATAAACTTCGTTCAGTACATCCGCTGTGGTAGCGTAGTCGTCGGAGTTATTATCGCTTCTTAAAAACGGTACTTCAGCTCCGGCTGCCTTTGCAATTTCGGCAATTTCTTCGCTATCGGTTGAAACGATAACTCTGTCAAACAAACCGCTTTTTAACGCAGTAGTTATGCTGTATTCAATAATAGGTTTTCCAAGAAAATCTTTGATATTCTTTTTAGGGATCCGTTTACTGCCTCCCCTTGCTGGTATTATGGCAATTGTACTCAATTAGTCCACCGTAAAATTTGGATTCAAATGGGTTTTTATTAATTCGCGGATATCCTCAACACTCAGCCATTCTGTATTACTTCCAGAGCTGTAATTTTCTTCAAACTCAACTTTTTTAGCACCAGTAGCTTTCTTATATTCTTCCAAATCCCAATTATGTTGGAACGGGAGAATAGCATAAAATTTATCTAAGTCGTAGGTGGTTTCCGAATCTGATGCAGTTATCATCTCTTCATGAATTTTTTCACCTGGTCGGATACCAACTATTTTGTGTTCGCAATTTGGTCCAATAGCTTCAGCTACATCGGTAATCTTATAACTAGGAATTTTAGGAACAAAAATCTCACCTCCCCAAGCATTTTCAAGAGCAAATAGTACCATTTCTGCACCCTCTTGAAGCGAAATGTTAAATCGAGTCATTCGTTCATCCGTGATAGGCAAAACACCTTCTGACCTTTTCTTTAAGAAGAATGGAATAACGCTTCCATTAGAGCCCATAACATTTCCGTAGCGTACTACCGAAAATTTGATTGGGTTTGCACCTTTTACGTTATTGGCGGCTACAAACAATTTATCTGAAGCAAGTTTGGTAGCACCATAAAGGTTAATTGGAGCACAAGCTTTGTCGGTAGATAATGCAACCACACCTTTTACACCACATTCTAAACTCGCTTGAATTACATTTTCGGCACCAGTTATATTTGTTTTAATACACTCTGTTGGGTTGTATTCTGCAATGTGAATGTGTTTCATTGCAGCAGCATGAATTACGTATTCAATGCCTTGCATAGCACGCTTTAATCGTTCTAAATCCCGCACATCGCCAATAAAATATCGTATAGCTTTATTAGTTTCAAAGTTGAACTTTTGGTTCATTTGAAACTGTTTTTGTTCATCTCTAGAGTAGATTACCAGTCGTTTTACGTTAGGCCATTTTTCTAGAATTATTCTTACCAATTCTTGACCAAGTGAACCAGTTCCACCTGTAATTAAGATACTTTTTCCGTTAAGGTCTATGTTTTCGAACATATGTAGTTTTTGCTTTGGCAAATCTAGTATTTAACTTATTTAATTGAGTTCTCTGTTTTTCAAATAATCATAAATGAATACATTACAGAAAATCGCAAGTTCAAAATAAGAATCAATAAAAGTATCCAAGTAGCATTCTGGCTATTATTGCACAAATTTTTTTTGCATGGGATTGTTATTATACGACGGAGCATTAATCACCAATGTGTGTATGCAAAAGTCAAAAAAGGATAATGTGGTTTGTCTTGGTGAGCCCTTGTTATATTTTTCCGCCAAAAACCTCTATAATGCTTGCTACAAATTAGGTATAAAATTTCCAACGAGCTTGGATAAAACCAGCAAGAAAAGACTGGGGCCAGAAGAGTTTTTTAAAGCATTAGGTTTTGAACAGTATCAGTCTTTGGATTATGATGGATACGAAGGCTCAAAAATTATTCATGACTTAAACAATCCAGTTGTTGCTGAAAAATATCATGGAATAGCAGATTTTATTTACGACACTGGCACGTTTG
>CBFICO010000091.1:0-9889 GCA_965661115.1 Salibacteraceae bacterium | reverse complement strand
TTCATTTCTGGCTTCCAAAAACGAGCAATTTTAACCACGTTTCTTCTTACCAAGAAAACAACGCAAGCAACCAATACCAATAGTGCAAGTACCTCAAATATGTTTATAAAAAAACGATAAGCATCTACTCCAATCCAAGAGGAAAAAACACGGTGTGTTCCAAAAATTCCGTCGATAATAATTTCGAGGATTTCAATGTTTATGATAACAAATCCCGCGTAAACCAAAATGTGCAGAAAACCGGCAATGGGTCTAACTACCATTTTGGATTGACCCAATGCAACTCTAATCATTGTTGACCATCGCTCTGAGGAATTATCGCTTCTATCCACATCTTTTCCTAAGAGAATATTCCTTCTAATTCGAGTGATACTCTTGTAAAAGAAAAAGGTGGCTACTGCCAAACACAGAATAAAAATGATGTTACCAATTGCCATAGCAATTAATTTTTGAGGTTCTACTTACCTTTTTTGTCCTTTCTTCCAAAAACAGAAAAATGAACATATTGTTTTGGATTTTCCTTTAAATCTATGAGTAATAGATCCAAATCCTTGCTCGCTGCTTCTAAGTACATATATAGCGAGTCATTATTTACAAGCTTTCCAATAGTTCCTTCGCCGGAGTTTATTTTGGTTAGCAACTGATTGGCATTATCTAATGACGCATTAACACGCTTGATGGTTTCGTTAAATTTAATGTCTTTCAAACTATCGCTCACTTGAGTAAAATCGCTTGATACTTTATTGAGGTTATCAATAATGGATTTGATTTTTGAGCTCTCCGATGCAATTAAACCTTTCAATTCGCCAGAAGTGGCATTTAGGTTATCCATGGTTTCAGCAACATCTTTCAAACTACTTTCAAGGTTAGTTCTATTTTTTTGATTTAACACCGATTGCATCAATTTCATTACAGAATCAATTGACACAACCGCTTCTAGTGCTTTTTTCTCGAAGGGTTCTAACGATGAGCTTAATGAAGAAAAAATATCCTCTTCGGTTCCGGAGCGGATAGTATCGCCTTCCTCGAGCATAACATTGCTGGTGCCCATTTCAATATCTATTTCTTTACCACCCAAAAGCCCTGTATTAGCTATAATTGCTCTTGAATTACTCGGTATGGCTATACCTACGTATGATATTTCTAGTTCCAAGATTACTTTTCCCTCTTCAGGAACTAATTTGGAGGTTCGAATTTTTCCGATGCGATAACCGTTTACTGTAACTGGATCATCGTTGTTTATTCCCGCAACGTTGTTATAAACCGCGTAATAGGTTTTACCCGCTGCAAATAAGTTACTACCCTTTAGGTAACCAAAACCGTAATAGAAAATACCAATGGTTAGCAGAACCAACAGCGCAATTATAATCTCTTTTTTCCCTTTCAAATCGTCAGCTTACTGAGCTTTGTTAATGATTTCTAGAGCTTGAGAAATTGGAATACGCTCTCCTTTATACATGCTAATAAGAAACGCATCCTTATACCCTTGCTCTCTCACCTTACCCTGCAAACTTACACCATCTTCAAAGGTTTTCTCGTTTCCAACTGCGTATTTATAAGAGTTATTAATCTTTATTTCCATAACCCCTTCTATCCCTTTAAAATCTTTTGGGTTTGTACCTATAGATTTTACCGAAGAGGTAAGCTGAACCTTAAAGCGCACCCCATGATCTGCAGCAGGTTGTTCCTCTTTTTTTGACTCTTCACCTTTTAAAGAAGGTGGTGCAAATAATTCGTCCACTTCTTTTTTGTAATCGTTAAACGCTACCACAATTCCGTTGGCAATAGAAGCGCGGTTTTCTTCTTTGTTTAAAAAACGCCCCTCTTTCTGGTTGGTAATAAACCCCGTTTCGATTAGAACGCTAGGCATTGTGGTTTTATACAGCACCATAAATCCCGCTTGTTTAACCCCTCGATTTCTTCTACCAAGCGATACAAACTGATCTTGCACTTTACTAGCGATACTCAAGCTTTGCTCTAATGAAGCTTGCTGCATTAGGCCTAAAGCAATTAACGATTCGTCTGAGTTAGGATCAAATCCTTCGTACTTAACCTCGTAATTTTCTTCTAATAAAATGGCTTGGTTTTCTCTCTTAGCAGTTTCTAAATTTTCTTTTGAGCGATGCAATCCTAACGCAAATGTTTCTGTTCCGTATGCCTGACTACTTCCTGCTGCATCTGCGTGAATGGACATAAATAAATCTGCATTCAGTTGATTGGCGATTTTTGCTCGTTCACCTAAGCCGATAAAAACATCTTTATCTCTGGTGTAAACTACTTGAACTTTAGGATGTTGCTTTTTTATGGCAGATCCAACCTTTAGGGCAATATCTAAAACAATATCCTTTTCCCGAATTTTATCTACGCCAATAGCGCCTGGGTCTTTTCCACCGTGACCTGCATCAATCACAACTTTGTTTAATCCGTATTCTCCTGGTCTAAAAGGGTAAAACGATGTAAGCAGGATGAATGAAATAAAAACAGCACAATAGTTAACAATTTGTCTCTTCATAATTTTTGTGATGAATAGCAATTACAACGGATTTTTGGTGTTCTATTTCTTAATTTTGACGCCTAATAAGCTAAGCAAAAATAGCATTATAAGTTGCCTTCGCTTCCTCTTAAATCCCGATGTATCCACGCATTTTTGTTGATAATAGTCTTCAATCTAAATAGCTATTCGCAACAAAAAACCGTTCCAAAATTACCGGATAGTGTTAACCAATTAGTAAGCGACTCCACTCAAACTCAATTTCAAAGCGATTCTACTCTAGCTGTTTCCGACAGCATTACCTCCGACACCAATTTGAACAAAAAACCACTAAAACCCAAAATGAAAGAAGGCAGTTTTGAGAGTAAAGTAGATTACAAAGCAAAAGACTCGTTGCGTTTCAACGTAAAAAAGCAATTGGTTTATTTATACGGAGACGCAGAGGTGAATTACGGAAAAACCAACCTGAAGGCAGATTACATAGAATTGGATTTACAGAAGAATGAAGTCTTTGCTAGAGGTACTCCAGATAGTACTGGCAAGGAATACGGAACTCCGATTTTTAAAGATGGTGCTCAAGAGTTTGAAGCTCGAGATATCCGCTACAACTTTTCGTCTGAGAAAGGTTTAATTACCGAAGCAGTTACCCAGCAAGGCGATGGATACGTTAAAGGAAAAACTGTAAAACGAATGCCTGACGAAGTAATCTTTATTGAAAATGGCCAGTTCTGTCCGTGCAAAGATATTGAAGCAAAAACCTATATCGAAGCAAAAAAAATCAAGATTATACCAGAAGATAAAGTAGTTACTGGGCCAGCAAATATGAAAATCGGAGCGATTCCAACCCCATTGGTTTTGCCTTTCGGAATTTTCCCAAATACTGAGGAAGCTACCTCTGGACTCATTATTCCGCGATATGGTTTTAGTCCTGGATTGGGTTACTTTTTACAAGAGGGTGGTTATTATTGGAAGGTAAACGACTTTTTGGACATGTCTTTTACAGGGGACATTTACACGAGAGGAAGCTGGGGGCTTGGTGTTGCATCCAACTACAACAAACGATATAGAGGAAATGGAAATGTAGAATTACGCTACACTCAACTTTCAAGAGGATCTGAAGAAACTTTTGACTTAACCGTTGACCAAGTTTATAAACTGTATTGGCGTCATCAGCAAGACAACAAAGCGCATCCTAATAGCCGATTCAATGCTGATGTAAATGTGTACAAAAACAACCAATTGGATATTAACGCAACTCAACAGCAGTTTCAATCAAACACCTTTAAATCGAATATTAATTACAGCTACAATTTTCCTAATAGCCCGTTAAGAGTAACATTAAATGGAAGTCACTCGGTAAACAACAGCACCCAAGAAGCTGACCTTATTCTTCCGCAAGCTACGTTGAATATGGATAGAATTTATCCATTTAAACGCAAGTACAAAGTTGGAAAAGACCGGCTGTATGAAAAGATTGGATTGACCTATACTTCTAACTTCATGAATAAAATATCGGCTCATCCCGATTCTCTCTTCAGTCAGAAGGCAATAAACAACATGCGCAATGGTATAAAGCACGATGCAAGAATTAATACCAACGCAAAAGTACTGGGTGTTTTCTCCTTAGAACCTTACGTTGCCTACAGCGAGTTTTGGGAGTTTGAGCAACTTAACCAAGGATTTTCAGTTAGTGAAAATCAGGTAGTTCGAGATACCATTGGAGGATTTGGTCGCTTCGGAAAGTTAAGTGGTGGCGCTAACCTTACCACAAAAATTTACGGTATGTATTCTTACCGAAAAGGACCGGTTAAAGCCCTTCGACACGTTATAACACCAACAGTAGGAGTTAACTTAACTCCAAATTATGAAAATGCAGATTACATTAGAGAGTATCAATTAGACTCTATTGGAACAACTGGGCAATACACACTGTACGATAACGGCGTTTATGGCCGACCAAATACTGGAAAAGAAACTGGGGTGGTAACCTTTAATTTGATGAACAATTTTGAAATGAAGGTGCTCAACAAAAAGGATACTTCTCAAGAAGAAGCTACCAAAAAAGTTAAGCTGATGGATCAGTTAAACATTGGCTCTAGTTACGATTTATTTGCCGACTCGTTGAACTTAAACAACATTGCTATAAGAACATCAACTACGCTTTTTAACTTTTTTAGAGTGCAATACAACTCTACAATGGATCCTTATGTTTTTGAGCAAGATAGTTTGGATAATGTTTATAGAGTTAATCGTTTCGAATTAACTGAAAACGGAAAAATCGGTCGTTTTTTAAATCACACTGTGGGTGTTGGTTTTTCTTTGAGCAACAAGAAGAAATTGGCTAAAAAGAAAGAAGAAATAAAAACCATGAAAAAAAGCATGAATACCTACATGGTGTTGCCGTGGAATTTGACCATTCAATACAATTACCGATACAACCGACCAAATTCAGAGGATTCAAAAGTTATTACTCAAGGTTTGGCATTTACAGGAAATGTTCAAGTAACGGACAACTGGAAATTTGAAGGATCTCTTAACTACGATGTGGTAGCAGAAGACATTGCTTACACAAGATTCTCTGTTTACCGAGATTTAAATTGTTGGGAGATGCGCATATCGGTTGTACCAAAAGGTGGGCAGCAGAACTACAACTTTGCCATTAACTTAAAGCCGTCTATGTTTAAGGATTTAAAAATGGAAAGACGCAGAAACTTCTACGATTTTTAGAAATATGGTTGTAAAATACTTTGCCAATTTCGATACAATTCGCCGCGGCGAATCACTCAATTTGACAAAAAACTCGGAATAGCCTTATTCTCGCAATTGAAGTAAAAACTATAGCTATGAAAAAAAGAATATTAACTGAAAATGCACCTGCGCCAATTGGACCCTACAATCAAGCCATTCAACATGGTAACACCTTATACGTTAGCGGTCAAATTGCAATTAACCCTGCAACTGGAGAATTAGAAATTGACAACTTAGAACACGAAACCAACTTGGTCATGAAAAATCTAGGAGCAGTTTTAGTGGCTGCCAATATGGATTATTCGAACATTGTTAAATGCTCCATTTTCTTAAGCCATATGGGCTCATTTAGCATAGTAAATGAAATCTACGGAAAGTACTTTACCGATGTTTATCCGGCAAGAGAAACCGTTGAAGTAGCTTGTTTACCCAAGAATGTGAACGTAGAAATCTCGTGCGTTGCAATTAAAGACTAATACGCTGGCAGAGTAATCATTGCTTGCACCATTGGTGTTAATCCACTAAAGAAAAACTCTACGGCAATAACCATTACAATAAGACCCATAAGTCGTAGCATGACCTTATTTCCAGTTTCACCGAGTAGTTTTAATACTTCGCTCGAACTCCATAACACCAAAAAGGTAATGGTAAGCACTACTATTATACTAATAATCAGAGCAAGCTTCATATCGTAAGATTCGGCATCACGCATCAACACAATAGCATTGGTTATGGCGCCGGGGCCACAAATCATAGGAATACCCAAAGGCGTTACCGAAATATCGTCGACGTATTCCTTCATGTTTTCTTCATCCACCTTGGTTTTTGCCAATCGCGCCTGAAGCATATCCATTCCCATTAAAAAGAAAATGATTCCACCTACCATGCGCAAGCTATTCACCGAAATGCCGAAAAAATCGAATAAAATATTGCCCGAAAAAGCAAATATCATCAGTGTTATAAACGCCACAAAAATTGCCTTAAGTGCAGTTTTTCTTCTGACATCAGCACTCAAATCTCGGGTCATGCTCATAAACACAGGCATGATACCAAAAGGATTGATCAGCGTAATAAACGATGTAAATGCTAATAATCCGAAAGTGAGTAGTTCGTTCATTTCTTTTTTTTATTCCAGAGATTCAATTCTATTCGCGTCATTCCGCAAGATTAGTTGAGTGGAATTTCGGAAAGAAATTCAAAACGAAACTTCTGTGCGGAACCGACGAAGAAGCTCAGCGAAGCTAATCTCAACAGTAAACCTTGAAAAAGTTTCATTGCTCTTTCACGTTTTTCTTAATTAAAAAACCCCGAAAATATCGGAGTTCAAGATATTAAATATTGTCGTTAACGATTATTCCTTTTCAGAAGTCTCTTCCTCAGTTTCCGCCTCGGCCACAACTGCTTCTTGCTCGGTAGCTTCTTCGCTTTCTGGTTCAGCCTCAATAAACCCCTTATCCAAAAGTGTGTTATACCAAGACATTACTTTTTTGATATCAGAATTGTATACACGTTCTTCGTCAAATTCTGGCACTAAATCAGAGAAGTAATCTCTTAGCTCTGAGCCTTTTTCTTTTGGAGAAACACTGGTAGCTTTTCCACCTTCAACGTCATACATTTTCTGAAAAATATCTTTCAAAGGAATATCCTCCACATTTCCATAAATACTGATTTCCTCTAATGCAGAAACCTGCTGATTAGCATAGGTTGGAGTGCGTTTTCCGTCGATTAGTGATTCTACGATAACTCCGTTATTAGTTTGTCCGACTACCTTGTATAAACCTGGTTTTCCAGAAATGGTTAAAATTCTACTGATGTCCATCTACTGCCTTTAAATTTTTTGCAAATATATCGTTTACCTATACGCTTCAAATAGATGGTAGCGTTGGGTTTTCAATTTTATTAACCGTTGTTTTTTTTCAACTGGATGAGGGGTAAGATTGTCGTTATATTATTGCGTTCAAATCTATCGTATGAAAAAAGTAATTCTACTCACTGGTGCTAGTTCGGGTATTGGTGAAGCAACGGCAAAAGCTTTATCCAATTCACCACATATCGTTGTCCTAATGGCTCGAAACGAACAGAAAATGAAGGCTATCGCTGCTGAATTAGATTGTTTAAACCTAGTGTTAAAAGTGGATGTTACTGACCAAAATGCAGTGAAAAATGCGGTGGATACAATTGTAGAAACATTTGGAGGAATTGATGTGGTAATCAACAATGCTGGGCTTGGCTTTTTTGACCCTATTGACCAAGGAAAGTTAGACGAATGGCATACCATGATTGATGTTAATCTAAAAGGATTACTAAACGTAACACACTCCACATTGCCATTGCTCAAGAAAAGCGAAAACGGGCATATTATCAATGTAACGTCGGTTGCAGCGCATCAAGTTTTTCCAAACTCCGCAGTGTACAGTGCCACCAAACACGCTGTACTAGCACTGAGCAAAGGGTTACATCAAGAATTGCAAAAGGAAATAAAGGTTACCAGTATCTCCCCAGGAGCAGTGAACACCCCTTTTGTGGAACAAACCAGTAACGAGGAAATGATAGGCGATTTGCGAAAATATTTTGCCAAAGGGTTGCACCCGGATACCATTGCTCAGCAAATTGTTTATGCCATAGAACAACCCAAAGAAGTTACGATTAGTGAAATTGTTGTACGGCCTGGGAGGAGTTAATCCACCTCCCTCACAAAAACGTTTTCGGCAAATTTGAGGCTTACTACTTTCTCATTCCTGTTTATTAGCAATGCTCTTGAGGCATCAAACTCGTTGATTTCTTTAACTTCAATTTCTGATTGCAACTCAATACCCAATTGAGACACCATTTGTAAAAAAGCTACACTGGCATCCTTCACAGAAACCACCTTACATTTTTGTCCAGCGGCAACTTCGGCTAAACTCTTTTTTACTTTTCGAGTAAATTCTCCTTCTTCGTTTGGGATATTGTCGCCGTGTGGGTCCTCGGTCGGATTGCCTAAAAAATTATCTAATTGATGGATTAGCTTCTCAGACTTTATATGTTCTAATTGCTCTGCAACCTCATGGACTTCATCCCAAGTAAAATTGAGATGCTCGTACAAAAAAGTTTCCCATAAACGGTGCTTACGTGTTAATTGAACTGCAATGGCTTTACCAGATTTAGACAAACTCAACTTACCGTAACGCTGGGCTGCAACCAATTTTTTGGACTTCAGCTTTTTTACCATACCGTTTACTGAAGCCGGTGAAACACCCAGCTCATCAGCAAGTTGATTGGTTCCAGCAACATTAGCCTCACTCTCTAAAGTAAGATGAAATAAAGCTTTTAGGTAATCCTCTTCGTTTTTACTTAAGTCCATTTAAACTATTTTGTTAGGTAAGACTAACTAATTATATTTGCAATATCAAAGTTGTTACGAAAATAGTTTGAAACAAGTAATTCTCCTAATGCTGATAGCGTTGTGCTGGAATAGCTCTCTTGCGCAGCAACCATTCTCAGGAACCATTTCTAAAAATGGAGAACCTGTGCCCTTTGCGCAACTACAGTTACAACCGAACAAATTGAACACCGTTGCAGATTTTAAGGGCAATTTCACGTTTAAAAACGTTGAAAAGGGCACTTACACTTTAAAAATAATAGCCTTAGGTTTTAAACCGCTCGAGCAAAAAATTCAAATTCCCAGTTCAACCCAACTCACGATTGAATTAGAAAAAGACATTTTCGGACTAGAAGAATTTACCGTTACCGCCAATAGATCAGAAGTTTCTCGACGCAACTCCCCTATACCGATTTCGGTAATGAATCAAGAAAAACTAGAACAGCTCGGAGCGAACACCCTTTCTGAAGGTATTAAGTTTTCTCCTGGACTGCGCATAGAAAACAACTGTCAGAATTGTGGATTCTCGCAAGTACGGATCAATGGAATGCCAGGTGCCTACTCTCAGATCCTGATAGACGGAAAAGCAACCTACAGCGCCGTAAATAGTATTTATGGGTTAGATCAAATTCCAACGGATATGCTGGATAGAATTGAAGTGATAAAAGGCGGAGGTTCTTCACTTTACGGTTCAAATGCTATTGCTGGAACCATTAATCTTATCACTAAACACCCTGTAAACAATAACGCATCGGTACGCTCAGAATCTTCTTTTATTGGTGGCAGAAATTGGGAACAAATTGTAGCAGCAAATTCCTCTATCGTTTCAAAAGAACTTTCGCAAGGGATTACAGTTTTTGCCAATTACAGAAACCGAAATCCATACGACAGAAACGAAGACGGATTCACTGAAATTGCTAAACTCAACAACATTGGCATTGGTGCTCGAGCGTTTCAAAAAGTGGGTAAAAAAGGTATGCTCAACTTGGAACTGCATACGCTTAACGAATACCGGAGAGGAGGAGATTTATTGCACCTTGCTCCTAATGAAACAAATATTGCTGAGGAACTCAACTCTGAAGTATATGGAGGAAGCGTGTCTTTTGATTGGATATCCAAAAATCAAAAAAACAAAACCTCAGTGTTTTCTGGATTACAATCTACGCAAATCGACAACTATTACGGAGGAGGTCAAGACGAAAATGGATTTGGATTTACCAGCGATTTTTCTACCATGAGTGGAGTACAATTCACCAACAACAGCAAAAACATTATTGTTGGAAAAGGTG
>CBFICO010000090.1:7965-9925 GCA_965661115.1 Salibacteraceae bacterium | reverse complement strand
GCAAATTTTCCAATCCAGATATCGTTAAAACCTCCACCTGAGCTCGTTCTAAAAATTTTATCTCCGAATAAAAAAGGAGGTTGGGCTGCACCTGAAACATAAATATTTTTAGAAGAATCAAGTGATATAGCATTTGCTTGATTTGCCCAGTTCTGTCCAGATGTTCCTGTAGCTGTCCATATAAAATCACCTGTACTATCGATTAATGAAACATATACAGCCCTAAAACCTGCAGATTCAGTAACAGTATCTTCACCAAACACAGATTTATCACCTCCGTATCTCCCTGCAATCCCTACATTTCCTCTGTTGTCAATCTCAACACCGTAACAAAAATCTTGATTTCTCCAAACTCCATCATAACCACCAAATGACCTACCCCATATATATTTCCCGGCAGTATCTAATCTTACCAAGTAAGCATCCGAAGTATTAGTAATTGTCCCAGGGTTTGGTAATAGGGTTGAATCACCCACCTTGAAAGAAGTATAATACCTCCCCCCCATGTATAGATTGTTAAACTTATCAATTGCAAGTCCATTTGCATCATCGAAACTTGTTCCACCGAATGTTTTTACCCATTTCACCGTATTGCCGGTGTCAATCTTGGCTAAATAAACATCTCTTGAGCCTGCTGAAGTTACAGAGGATGAACCTATGGTTACGCTGTTAGTGTAGTTGCCACTCGTATATATATTTCCAGCATTATCCAGGGTAACCCTTGGCGCAAATGCCGTTCCGGGTGAGCTAACATTTCTAACCCAATTAAATGTGCCACTAGCATCGTAACTAGCTACAAATGCGTTTATTGTGAAACCAAAACCACCAGCTGTAATTGTTGTAGTATCGAACTTTGCGGTTGTTCTATATGAACCACACACAACTATTTCACCAAAAGAATTAACATCAACACTGGGTGTATAATTGTTTGTTGTTGGCTGTATCGTTAGGGTGCCTAATTCAGCTGTTTGCGTCCACTGCACATTACCTGCAGTATCCAACATTGCCAAAACCATATTAACTTGTCTTGATGGAGGAGCGACTAAAGTTACTGTATCTAGTTTGATTGAGCTACTATATACACCTGCCACCACAATACTTGTATCTCCTATACATTTAACAGTAGTAATTGCATCATTTCCAGCACCACCAAAACCAAGTAACCATTTCCTGTTTCCCTTAACATCATGTTTTACGATAAAGCCGTCATAGCTATTGTTCGCAGAACCCTTGACTATTGTATCATTTCCAAACCTTGGTGCGGTCCAGCTATTTGCTAATACATATCCAACAGAATAGTTGTTTCCATTTTCGTCTGATGCAATTCCTAAACCACCATCTTGACTCCCACCTCCACCTGTTTTGAGCCAATCAACTTGTTGGGAATAACCAGTTAAAAGAAAAGTAAAGGTTGTAACAAGAGTAAGTAAAAGTCTTTTCATATAGTTTCTGTTGCAATTTTGCGAAGATACTTAAGGGTGTTAGCAAGAACTAACCGTTCATCAATTGAAAAGACGTTTTAATGTAGTATAAAGTTTGGTGCAAGACCCGTTTGAAACTAATTGAAGTCGTAATTTCGTACGCCATGAAAGTTATTGTTACAGGCGGAGCTGGTTACATAGGTTCGCATACCATAATCAGAATATTAGAAAGCACCAACTGGGAAGTTGTCTCCATTGATTCTTACCTAAACTCTAGACCAAAAACCTTTGAAAGAATAAGGCAAATTACAGGAAAAACTGTAGAGAACTTTGAAGTTGATTTGGCAAACAATAACGAAACTTTAGATTGCTTTAAAAAAATTGGAAAAGTGGATGGGGTTATCCATTTTGCAGCTCTAAAAGCAGTAGGTGAATCGGTTGAGAAGCCTCTTTTTTATTACAAAAACAACATTCAAGGGCTGTTAAATGTATTGGAGGCCTCTGTTGCGAATAAGATTCCAAATTTCATCTTTTCATCG
>CBFICO010000090.1:243-7955 GCA_965661115.1 Salibacteraceae bacterium | reverse complement strand
TATGGAAACGTGGAAAAGCTACCTGTTGATGAAAACACTCCACTTGCAGTTCCCGAAAGTCCGTATGCTGCAACCAAGGCGATGGGTGAAACCATTTTAAACGATTTTAAAGTTGCCAGTGATTTAAATATTACCTCACTGAGATATTTCAACCCTGTGGGTGCACATGAAAGCGGTTTAATTGGAGAAGACCCTATTAATAAGCCCAATAATCTTTTTCCTGTCATAACGCAAACTGCGGTTGGGAAAATTGAAAAAATGTCTGTTTTTGGAGACGACTATCAAACAAGAGATGGTTCTTGTATAAGAGATTATATTCACGTTTGTGATATTGCTGATGCACATATTTTAAGTCTAAAACACGCAATCGAAAGTAAAAATCAGCAATCTGTCGATTTTTATAACCTAGGGTCGGGAAATGGTGTAAGTGTGTTGGAAGCGATAAATACATTTGAAGAAATTAGTGATAAAAAGTTGAACTATCATATTGCAGACAGAAGAGCAGGAGACGTTGAAGCGATATTCAGCAATAGCGCTAAAGCACATAAAGAATTGGGTTGGGAAGTTAAGAACAACCTAAATGACATGATGAGTTCTGCTTGGAAATGGCAGCAACAACTAGAAAAAGAATCCAATGAATAATTTGAAAATATTAATAACCGGTGGCGCTGGATTTATTCCAGGTTCTTTAGCGGAAAAATTAGCAGAAGACGAAAGCAATGAGATTGTTTTGGTTGACAATTTTTTGACTGGAAAAAAGAAAAACATCCCACAAAAGAAGAATGTAAAATTCATTAAGTGCGATGTAAACGATTACTTAGAAATTGCACCTGTAATGACCAGTCACAAATTTGATTTTGTGTTTCATTATGCGGCAGTTGTGGGGGTAAAAAGGACTTTGGCCAACCCTACCATGGTTTTGGATGATTTAATTGGGATAAAAAACATACTTAGCCTTTGCAAAAACACAGGGGTTCAAAGAGTTTTTTATTCTTCGAGTAGCGAGGTTTACGGTGAACCTGTTGAGCTACCTCAACATGAAGAAACAACTCCATTAAATAGCCGTTTACCCTACGCGATAGTTAAAAACGCGGGAGAAGCATACTGTAAGTCCTTCAAGCAAGAATATGGCTTAGACTATACTATTTTTAGGTTCTTTAATACCTACGGGCATTTGCAAAGCACCGATTTTGTAATGTCAAAGTTTATGCGTTCTGCATTAAGAAATGATCCCATCACAATATACGGAGATGGCAGTCAGACTCGAACTTTTTGCTACATAGATGACAACATAGAAATTACTTCAAGGTGCATGTACGAAGACCTTTTTGTAAATGAAGTTATTAATGTTGGTAACGATAAAATTACTTCCATAAAGGAGTTAGCTGAAATGGTAATTAAGATTACTAAATCAAAATCTAAAATTCAATACCTCCCACCCTTAGGCGAAGGAGATATGACTAGACGTCAGCCTGACATCGAAAAAATGCGAACGGTTTTAAATCGTGAATTAGTTGACCTTGAAACAGGTATGACTAATGTGCTGAAATACCTACAATCTTAGTGATGATAAGGTAAGCCGTGTTTGATTGAAAAAGCACGATAAACCTGTTCCGTTATAATTAAGCGTACCATTTGGTGATTGAAAGTGAGTTTAGAAAGGCTCAGTTTTTCGTTTGCCCGTTCATAAACTTCATCAGAAAACCCGTAAGCCCCACCAACCACAAAGCTAATTGATGAATTTCCGGAAAGTGCTTTTTTTTCAAACCATTGGTTAAGCCCAGGGCTAGACAACTCATTTCCCTTGTCGTCAAAAAGCACTACATATTCATTTGGTTTAAGCTTTTTAAGAATCAAATCCCCCTCTTTTTCCTTTAGCTCCTTTTCTGTTGTTTTTCCTCGGTTAGCAACATCAGGAATCTCTTCAATAGAATAATTTATAAAGCGCTTCAAACGTTTTTCATATTCTTTAATCCCTTCTTGAACGTACTTCTCAGAAGTTTTTCCGACAACAATTACACGTATTTTCATAGGCTAGTGCCAAAAGTAAAGAATACATTTGCCCACCGTTAAACTTCGCGCATTGGAGAGTATTATCAGACAGCATATTAGAGCATCTATTAAGGAAGATATTGGCAACGGAGATCATAGTGCTATGTCTTCTATTCCGGAAAATGCAATTAGTAAAGCACAACTGCTGGTTAAAGAAAGTGGAATTATAAGCGGTTTAGAGGTGGCAAAATTGGTTTTTGAAGAAACCGACAAAAGTTTATCCATTGATTTCCGCCTTGAGGATGGAAATAAAATTTCTTACGGAGATATTGCATTTGTTGTAGAAGGTAATGCGCAAAGTATTTTAAGAGCCGAACGATTAGCACTAAATTACTTGCAACGCATGTCAGGTATTGCGACAAAAACCAGCAAATACGTGCGGCTAGTTAAGGGTACAAATACAAAAATCTTAGACACCAGAAAAACAACTCCAGGCATGCGGATCTTCGAAAAGCAAGCGGTAAGACACGGCGGAGGTTTTAATCACCGATTTGGCTTGTACGATATGATAATGCTAAAGGACAACCATATAGATTATGCTGGCGGAATTGATAATGCTATGAATGCAACTGCAGAATACCTTAAGCAAAACAATCTTAATCTGCCAGTTGAAGTTGAGGCAAGAGATTTAAACGAAGTAGAACAAATTCTTGCAAACGGAAAAGCAACCAGAATAATGTTTGACAACTTTAACTACGAGGATACTCGAAAAGGAGTTGAATTGGTGGGAGAAAGAATGGAAACCGAATCCTCTGGAGGAATTACCTCTGAAACCATTCGTGGATACGCAGAATGCGAAGTTGATTTTATTTCGGTTGGTGCGCTAACTCACCAGATTGAGAGCTTGGATATGAGTTTGAAAGCGGTTTAGTTGAGTTTTGATTTTAATTGAGAAATAATCTTATTCAAATCTTCCGAGGTATTAAATAAGATTGAAAGAGCTAAGTAAACTACCAGTATAACTGCACTCCTCACGAAAATATCCACTATAAACATGCTTATTTCTGGCACAATCAATGCCACCGAATAGCTAACCAAAGCCACAATTGATATTCGAACATGCGCCCATTCAAACGGGTGCATACCAAATTTCCTGTAAACTATAATCAACCTAATTAAACTGTAAATTAGTACAGAAATGAACGAAGCTATCGCTGCGCCGGTAATTCCAAAAAATGGGATAAAGGCAAAGTTTGTCGCAACAATTAATACCACAAAAACAATAAGCAAATAAGCCAAATACCTGTAGTATTTTGATAATTGGATAATTTGAACGTTAGCACCAATGATGGTGTTAACCAGATTTGACAGTCCAATAAAGAATATTACATACTTACCTATTCTAAACTTATCTGTTAAAATAATGAAGACGTTATCTATATTTCCCCAGAGTCCTATAAAAACTAAAACCCCAATCCAATATTGATTAACTGAACTCTTGCGATAAATAGACCTGACCCTTTCATAATTTTTGTCTTTTAAAGCTTGAGCCAAGACATTACTAGAAATTCTGCTTAGGGCACGAGAAGGCATTAAAATCAGCAGCCCGAAGAAAAAAGTTGTGCCGTAAACACCAGTTTCTTCTAACGTCAGATAAAAACTTATCATAACGGTATCAATACGCTGTACTAAAATATTACCGAAGCCTTGCAAAATGGCGTATAGGCTAACATTGAACATAACCCTCCTAATTCCTTTACGCAAATAGTTTAGTCGAGGCGTAAGCACAAATTGGTTTTTTATAATCAGATATATTACCAAAAACACACCAGAAGCACTGAATGCACCTGCGTATAAAAGAATAAACTCATCAAACTCAATTAATGAAGTATATCCAAAAAACACTACGCTACCTAGCAACAAAAAGCGCTGCAGTATTTCTTTGATAAATGCTCCTGTTACGGCATTTCCCAAAGCCCTAGCGTACGTATCAAAAAGGTTAAATGCCAGAATAAAAAAGCCCAACGGAAAGACTATCCAAGAATATCTAAAAAACAACTCGTTTGAGACGTCTTGAGAAACAATGTATGGATACAGAAAATGATAAATAACCGCGCTTACCGCAAACCCACCAAATAGCACTAAAGTTGCCAGAAAAACAATTCCATTATGTCCATTTTCGTAATTCTTAAAATATGGAAACAACCTTGTAATGGCTGCTCCAAATCCTAAGTTCCCCATAATCGATAGAAATTGAGCATATGTCATGATCAGGGTAGTAACACCTATTTGTCCAAGAGTAAGGAGTCTGGGAAACAAAATGGCAGTAGTAACAAACCCCAATAAAACTCCAAAGTATGAATATCCGCTACCTTTTATGGTCTGTCGACCTATTTCACCCAACTCTATTTTGAAGAATTTTCTCACAAAACGAAATTATTCAGTTACACACTACCATTTCATTTAAAAAAAGCTCATTTTCAATTTTCTTTCTAACATATTTTGAAAGATTTTCCTTCTTCTTAACTTCCATTTATAGCTTACATTCGCCATTGATTATTAACTATGGCATGCATCCTCAAAATTCCTGACGAAACGGGTAAAGGCGTACTGGTTTTTACAACTGTTGAAAGAGATAGAGTTATTCTCAAAAACCATACTTTGTACAAACGGATTGAAAAATTGAAAAAGGATTGGGTAATTGCTTTACATCCAAATTATTTTGATCACGATTACAAGCACAACCCTCTTTTTGACTTTGTTTTTACAGTAGTTGACTTATTGCAATCAAAAAGTGAATTCCCAAAAATTGATGTTCAAGTTCACAGCCTATCTCCTTCTTATTTCAAACCATCAAACAACGATAAATTCTGGGATATTCTTCACGTATCAAGAGCACAGAAATCGAAGAATATACCTGATTTTTTCAACGTAATTAGATCCCTCTATGACAAAGGCTATATGTATCGAGTGCTATTAATTTGTACTATTCCGGATAAAGATTTTACTCGAACAGATCACGTCTATAACGTTAGAGAGATATACGATGATTTGTTTGATGAAAAAGAAAAAGATCTTTTTACGTTGCTTACAACAAATTACCGTCAGCCCTACCCTTTTGATACAGAAACAATATCCCACTTTTACAAGTCGAGCAAAATATTACTGAACTCTGGTGGTGGCGAACGCCAAGGTAGAATTAACGCCTATGCATGGTGCTGCGGAATGCCTTTAGTTTCTCTAGACAGGATGAAAGATTTAATTCCTCACAATCTAAGAAGAGAACCTATTTTTTACCCAGGCAATTCTTATGATGAGTTACCTGAGCAAGTAATTAAAGCTGTTTCCTATTGCAACGATAAATATGATGTAAACGATTTTCAAGCAATAAGAGAACATTGTTCTGAAACTTATGCAGTACCTAAGATTTTAAACGACCTCAAGCCTTTCTATCAAAATAACAACACAGCTAAACCTCAAAATAAGGAGAGTTTCAATACCTTTAATCTAGATAGGAGAATAGCTCGCCATCATGGATTTGGAAACGATCAGGTTACCATTGATATACCTATTTCTGAACTGGTTAATCAATTAAATTCCATGAGCAAAGAAAAATTAAAAGAAATCATTGCTCAACCAGATTCGGAAAAATACATGCAGGAACTTTCTGGTGTGAAAAGAGGAAAAAATCCTGAAATTGATAACTCAGTGTATAAATCAAAAAGATTGTCTAGATCACTTGTATTAAAAGGATTGAATCTGGTTGGAATTAAAAAATGAATCTATTTACTATTCCATATTTCCCTCCAATGGAGGAATATCAGCGCTATTTGAATGATATATGGTCTGCGGAATGGATAACCAACAACGGCCCAATAGTTCAGAGGCTAGAAAAAAACGTTTCTGAATATCTAGGTGTTAAAAACGAATTAAAATTTGTGACCAACGGAACCATTGCGATTCAATTAGCAATAGAAGCACTGGAATTAGAAGGTGAAGTAATCACAACACCTTTCACCTACGTTGCAACAAGTTCAGCTATTGAGTGGCAAAAGTGTAAGCCGATTTTTGTAGATATCGACCCTAAAACTTATGCGATTAATCCAAGCCTAATTGAAGAAAAGATAACCCCCAAAACCACCGCAATAATAGCCACCCACATTTTTGGAAACACTTGTGATATAGATAAAATTGCTGAAATTGCTCAAAAACATTCACTCAAGGTAATTTACGATGCTGCTCATTGTTTTGGAGTGAAATACAAGAGTGTGTCGGTTTTTAACTTCGGTGATGCCAGCACTTGCAGCTTTCACGCAACCAAGCTATTCCATACGATTGAGGGTGGAGCGGTTTTTTCGCCCAAGCAAGAGGTACTTGATAAGGTTCACCTACAAAGAAATTTTGGTCATAATGGTCCTGAAACTTTTTCCTCAAATGGAATTAACGGCAAAAACTCAGAAGTACATGCCGCAATGGGTATGACCATATTACCCCATATGCAAAAGATTGTTGATAAAAGAAAACATCAGTTTTTAAGATATCGCGATGCTCTGGATAATGCTAATATTCAATTTCAAGAAATAAGTGAAGACTGCCAGTACAACTATGCTTATTGCTCTATATACATCCCCAATGAAAACCAGTTTAATGCTGTTCTTGAAATGATAACCCGAGAAAAAATTGGACTAAGAAGGTATTTTTATCCGTCTTTAAATCAATTACCGTTCTACAACCAAACAGAATGCCCAGTATCAGTTGAAATCTCATCCAAAATATTTTGCCTTCCAATGCATTACAATCTTACAAACGAGCAAATTGACCTAATTTGCGATAAAATTTTGGCATGCTTATAATTGGTGCGGGTGGATTTGCAAAACAAGTTTTAGATTCTTTACATCAAGACGGGCTTACGGATAATATTGCTTTTTTCGATGATACTTCAAAAGCCGAATCTTCACTATTTGGTTTCAAGGTATTAAATTCAACAGAAGCAGCTCAAGATTATTTTAATGCAGGTCATTCGGAATTTATTTTGGGTACAAGTACACCCAAAACGAGACGTGACTTGGCCGTTAAATTCGAGCAGTTAGGTGGACGCCTAACAAATCATATAAGCAAACTTGCGCATATTTCCATTTTCAACTGCAAAATTGAACCTGGAACGATAATCCTACCTAAATCCTATGTAGAACCTAATGTTCAAATAGGGTTAGGTGTATTGATTAACTACAATTGCTTTGTTGCACACGACTGCTCAATAGGTAACTTTAGTGAAATATCACCAGGGGTAAAACTTTTAGGAAATTCTTCCATTGGCGCACAAACATTTATAGGGTCAAACACTGTTGTTCTACCTGGTATAACTGTAGGAAATCATTGTAAAATTGGAGCCGGAGCTGTAGTTACTCGCGATATACCCGACGGTGTAACCGCAGTTGGTGTTCCCGCAGGGTATTAGCTAAGAAAACAATTTCTGCAGTCGACTTTTTAAGCCTCTTGGGATAAACGTCACCAACCAATCTTTCAGGGAAAAAACGTTAAATTGAAATTTATATAAACTCTCATACTCTTGCCTAAACTCCGAATGTAACTGAGAGTAGTACGATTGAATAGGGATTTCTCCCATAGTACTGTTTTTGTGCTTTTGTGCACAGAAACTTACAGAACCTCTTGCTAACCTATTCATTGGATAGTCAGTTCCTTTAATTCTGTATATATCG
>CBFICO010000090.1:0-233 GCA_965661115.1 Salibacteraceae bacterium | reverse complement strand
TGTATACGGTTCACAGTAAACTTGCCCCCTCATACTTAAATCCAGAACGTGAGCTGAAATAATAGAATATTTGTTTTTCTTGTAATAATCGTAGTAAAGAGTGGGACTGATTTGATAGAACCCATGATCGAGGTAGCCATTGCTCGGGTTGGTGTGATATATCATACCTTCTTCATTCAAAAGTTGGTGTACACTAGAGAATCCATTGGGTATATTAAATACGTGTTCAAACG
>CBFICO010000089.1:0-10129 GCA_965661115.1 Salibacteraceae bacterium | reverse complement strand
TTCGAGTATCGTTCCAAGAACCCAACATAAGTGTATCGGTGCGCTTTATTCCACCATCGTTACACAAATAATATTGTTGATCTAATAGATTAAAAGTTAAGTAATGCTGATCA
Organism: Salibacteraceae bacterium; assembly: GCA_965661115.1. Classification (GTDB taxonomy): domain Bacteria; phylum Bacteroidota; class Bacteroidia; order Flavobacteriales_G; family Salibacteraceae; genus UBA6770. The sequence goes on along the minus strand of CBFICO010000089.1, from coordinate 10,016 downwards.
GCGTGTGGGGTAAATCCGTAGTAACGTAACCAATAAGAACAAATATCCCAATTTAAACCGCCATCAGCACTACCCCACAGGTTAACACCTCCAACAAAAACTTTGTTTGGGTCCTTTCGATCAACATAAATGGTTAGGTCATAGGTACCTTGCCCTCCCGAGCCATCACCACCATACCATTCTAAAATATTTGGGCCAGTATTTTCGTTTATGGTTTGCGTCCATGAGTTTCCGGCATCTCTGCTGTAATAAACACCATACAGTCCTCGAGCTCTGTTACAAGATACCGCGTACAAGTAATTGGTATCGGCGTATGATACAGTAATTTCAACACGTTGCATGTCCTCGTTTACATTAAAAACGTTTTGTCCTACGGTTTTCCAAGTAGCACCAAAGTCGTGAGAAACCATCATTTTTGGCTCCCCAATATTTAAATTGAACAGATAACCTGAACTGGCATACAGCGTTTTGTAATTCCTAGGATTTTGCTCAAAGTCCCAGATCAATCCATTGTAGATTTTTGTCCAAATATTGCCACCATCAGAAGATTTTAAAATGCCCTCAACTCCGGCACAAATCAATTCTTGTGAGTTTGTTGGGTTTACAAAAACACGGCGGATTAAGGTATAGTCAAATTCATCTTGTTCGTATGTCAATCCTGTCGGAGACCAGCTTAAACCACCGTCATAACTTTTGTAAATTCCAACGCCGTAGTGGGTATTTCTTTTTCTACCATCTGTAGATAGTGCCACGCCAATGTACGCGTAATCGCAAACCGAAGCATACAATGTATCAGGGTGAGCAGGGTCAACAGCAATATCACTTACGCGGAGAATAGGCAATCCCTCATTTACTGGGAAATAACTCTTACCTCTATTAGTGGTTTTCCAAATTCCGCCTTGAGAAACCCCAACCCAATACACATTGGTATCGGTTGGATGAAAAGTAATGGTGTTTACTCGTGCCACTCCGTGACTGCTTGCAGGCTCATATGCGCCAACTAACGTATCTGGACCTTCAGGAATCCAAGTTGAGTCGGTTGCACGTACCCCAAAGCTGCTTCCTTTTTCTATACTAACTTGTTGAGCAGCTTTTAAATAGCTTTCTGTTGAAACCATTTTACCATACGCTCCTGTTCTAGTTTCGGTAAAATTTAACCAACGATTAAACCACTTATAGCCTTTTTCCTCTTGGTTCTTATTGTACCATTCCTCAAACTGCTGCTGGTATTCCAGGTAATTATTTGAAGGATTGGTAGGAATAAAATCCTCTTGCGCACCAATTGCAGAAGCGAAGAATAAAAACAGAATTATTAAACTATATCTCATAGACACAAAGAAACCTAATTTGAACTTTGGTAAATGAACAATTGATGACGAATGTTGGTTTGGTGGTTTTATCATTCGTTGACCTCTTGAAAAGACTCCATTAATGGTTCAGCGCTGTCATTACAAAAAAACTCCCTCCATGTCACTTCGAGTGATTCAAAAGCTCTGAAAGAAAGCTTTTGAATTGTGTCGAGAAGTTCCATTAACACTTCTGCATACTTTTCACTTCGAGTGATCACGAAGTTTCGGGATTGTATCGAGAAGCTACCATCCTTTTACTTCTCGATACATTTCAATTTTCAGCTCAAAGCTTCAATTGAAACACTCGAAGTGATACAGGACGCGAAATAAAGAAACCGAATATGAAGTAGTTCTTCCTGAGGAAACAGGAATCTATGATTCAAATTATTCTTCGACTAGATTCCGTTTGAAGCCTGTCTGCGGTAGGCAGGAATAGAATGACGAGAAGAAAACGTTTTATTCGCTATTAATACCTCGGCTTAGCAACCTCTTTTGGCTCGTTGTTTTCTTCTTCTTGTTTGTCTTCTTCCACTTCAACCTCCGTGGTAAAGCCCGATTCTACATAAACAAAAGTTTCTTTTTCTACATTGTAATAGGAAATGCGTTCATTGGCATATACTCGAATTATATTATCTCCAAGTGATTCTATTTTCTCGTATTTAGGAGCAAATACCAATTCGTTGTTTCTTGTAATCAGCCCGAACTTCCCTCCTTTTTCTGCTAACATCCAGTTGAATTGAAAATTGCTTAGGTTATCGTATTCAGCTGGAATTACAAATTTTCCATCCGGGTTTATTAACCCATATTTCCCTTTGGATTTTACCTTGGCTAAGCCAAATTCAAAATCGCTCGCGTACTCATATTGATAGTTAATTTTTAGCTTTACATTTTGATTAGCATACCCCCATTTCCCGTATCGCATCACGGCTGTTAAGCCAGCTGGGTTATACGCTCCAACGTTATCAAATAGATGGGGAAAAACCTTATCACTGGTTGAATCTACAATACCGTATAAACCCTTTTTATTTCTGACTTCCTTGTATCCATTTTTGAAGGTGTTGTTGGTTCCTACAATTGGAGAAAAAGCGTATTTCAAATCAATAATTTGCTCTCCTTTCAGGTTTACGAAACCGTACTTGTCGTCTTTCGCTATTAAGATTTTTCCTTCCGCAATATCTCCTATAAACTGATATTCCATAGGTAAAACTGTATCGCCGTTTAGTGTAAGCAATCCGAAGTTGTCTCCAATTCTTGCCTTCATTAACGAATCGGATAAAAACCACAACCAGTCGTATTTAGGTTCAATTATGTACGTACCGTTATAATCAATTATGCCCTGTTTCCCTTGAAAAGTAACACGTGCTTTGCCTTTTTCAAAATCGAATGCTCTATCGAATTTATTTGGAATTTTAATCATGATTTGATCGTTGAAATAGCCATACAAGCCCTCGCGCTGAACCTTTATTCGCTTCTCGTGCATCTCACCAACATCATCGTATCTAGCGGGGATTACCAATTGACCATGGTTATTTACCAAGCCGTATTTTCCGCCTTGTTCAATCCAGGCAAAACCGTTTACAAAGGTTCCAGCATCATCATACGAAATAGGTACTACCACTTCTCCTTTTTTATTGATAAACCCAGTGAAAGTACCTTTACCAACCATAGCCATTCCTTCAGAAAAAGGCTCCACCCAATCGTAAACTGCTTTAATTTTTATCTGACCCAAATCGTTTATAAAGCCCCATTTCTCTCTCAACCGAAACGGCAAATAAGTAGCGTTGAGCAAATCAACGTTCAACATCATTTCAGCCTTAAAAGGATAATCGGGATACTTGCTCAAAAAGGCTTGTAAATGAATGGGGTCGTTTTTTGTAACCGATAAAACATATACTCTTCTCCACGCCTCTTTTACATTCCGATTGTTGGGGTAATTTTTAATAAAACTATGGTACACCTCCGCCTTTTCTATTCCCGTAGTCAGGGCGTAAATTTCGTATTGCGCCTCGTTTACGTATGGACTCATAGGGTATTCTTTTAAAAAAGTCTCGTAATCAGAAACTTTTCCCGATTTGGTTTGATGCTCATAAAACAATCTGTCGTAATTGTGTCTGGCCTCTGCCGATTGTTTCGCCTCTGGATAGTTCAAGAAAAAAGCTTGATATGCCTCCCAGGTATTTTGTTGATTGGCTGCAGTAAATGCAACTCGATTCCTAAACTTTTTAGCCTCTTCCATTCGTTTGAACCAAGGGTGTTGAGCTATGAAATTATTTAGTGCTGCTTCGGTATTTTGTTTTTTAGCCTGTTCAAAAAAGTGGTTGCTTACCTTTTCTTTTTGTTCTCTAATCTCCATGGAATCTATTCCAAGAGCAAAGAGTTTAGCGCGCTTTTTTTCGTCGGAATTTGAATAGGCTTTTTCAGAAGCTAGAATAAACTTCAACGCTGAATCGGGTTGGTGAAAAGGATTGTCTTGCCTTAAGTAAATAATACTGAGACCATAACCTGAAGCCGCCGTATCCTTTTTATAGCTTTTTTCAAAGAGTTCTTTTGCCTTAAAGTAGTTGTAGATTCTGAGCGCTTCGTACGCCTTGTCAATTTTACCTGCCGTTACAGTAACCGACAAAAACAGAACACTAAGAAGAAATAAAATGGGCTTCATTGTGTGCAAAAGTAGAAACTCATTTTACGGTGAAAGCTCTATTAAGATTCTTTTATTATAAGCTTTTGTTAGTTACTATGAATTTAGCAACTATAAACGTATTCACCCCAAAGAATAGACTTCCTTTGCGGCAAATTTATGGAAGAGCAAAAGTCCTTTTACACCCTTCAGTTCTGGTTACTCTGCGCAAGCTCGGTTTTATTCATGGCCAGCTTTAACATGATTATTCCTGAACTTCCCTCCTACCTAGACTCCATGGGTGGCGAAGAATACAAAGGGTTAATCATTGGGCTTTTCGCTGGTACAGCGCTGCTATCTAGACCCTTTTCAGGTAAACTGGCCGATACCATTGGGCGGATTCCGGTGATGTTTATTGGTCCGTTGGTATGTGTGGCGTTAGGGTTTATGTATCCGCTTTTTACAAGCATTTGGGGTTTTCTGTTTTTAAGGGTTTTACACGGATTCAGTACTGGGTTTAAGCCAACAGGTACTACCGCATATTTGGCGGATATTGTTTCGAGTAAAAACCGTGGAGAAGCCATGGGTATTTTGGGAGTAGCCGGAAGTATTGGTATGGCAAGTGGCCCTGCAATAGGAAGCTACATTGCCATGGAATACTCCCTTAACACTATGTTTTACGCGAGTTCATTTACGGCATTATTATCGGTATTGGTTTTGTTTGGCATGAAAGAGACTTTACCTAATACCACCAAATTCAACCCTAAACTTTTGCTTATTCATCCAAAAGATGTGCTTGACCCAGGCGTGTTAGTGCCTTCTGTAATTATGCTACTAACGGTTTACAGTTTTGGAACCATTCTAACCGTAACGCCCGATTTAAGCGACCATTTGGGCGTGGTAAACAGAGGATTCTTTTTTACGGTAACGTTAGTGGCTTCCATAGTAGTTCGATTATTCTCGGGTAAAGCCAGCGATAAATATGGAAGAATTCGAGTGCTGATGGTTGGCGTTTCGTTTTTACTCTCGGCTATGATAGTTTTAGGCTTTGCTACAACCCCTGAATTGATGTACACCGGAGCTTTATTGTTCGGAATTTCTGCCGGAGTAAACTCACCCACCATCTTTGCGTGGACAGTTGATTTGGCCGACGAAAAATCGCGCGGTAAGGGAATGTCCACCATGTTTATTGCTTTGGAGCTGGGTATAATTCTGGGTTCTGTAATTGGGGCAGAATTGTACAACAACAACCCCGAGCAATTTAAATATGCCTTCTGGTTTGGCGGACTTTGCGCGCTTTCTGCCTTGCTTTATCTGGTTTATAAGATCAGAGACCAAAAATGAGTTTAGTAGATTTCTTTGATTAGAGCTTACTACTTACTATTCTATTTTGCCTATTTCGATACATCCGCCATGGCGGACACTCAATATGACAAAATAGAGAATAGTGCTGGTATAATAAGTTGTTTATGTGAGGTAAATAATGAAGAACGGGAAGTCGTTTTTTATGGACTATGTTTAAACTCATAGACGTCATTCCGTAAGATTAGTGGAACAGAGTTTCAGTATGAAATTCGTTGTGACACTTCTATACTGAATCTAACACAAGTAACTGAGATGCCGTACAGAACTTTCGTTTTGATTTTTCTTCAAAAAATCAACTCAAGTAATCTTATGGAATGACGTTGGTGAAATAAAGGATTTAACTGTACTTTGAGTCTAAAACCCTGCACCCCATAAAGTAAGAAACCCCGTATGGAAGGCTCCAGACAGGGTTTCAACAAACTAAACAAACCACCTATTCAAGGTAATAATTTGCCACCACAGCAAATCAATCAAATGTTCAACTATTTGAAACTTACCCAAATGATGGCGCTCAAGCAAAAAACTGATTGAAATCAGCTTTTGTCTAGCTACATATTTCTTCTATACTGTCCACCCACTTCAAACAAGGCGGAAGTAATTTGACCAAGAGAACAGTACTTCGTAACTTCCATCAAACGCTCAAATATGTTTTCGTTTTGAATGGCCACTTGCTGAACCGATTTTATCAATTCACCTGCTTTATAGGCGTTGCCTTTGTGCAGCTCGTTCAGCATACTAATTTGGTATTCCTTCTCCTCTTTTGTGGCTCTAATCACCTCTTGTGGTAAAACTGTTGGAGAACCTTTTGAACTTAAGAAGGTGTTTACGCCAATAATTGGGAAATCGCCATTGTGTTTCAAGGTTTCGTAGTACAACGATTCTTCCTGAATTTTCGATCGTTGGTACATCGTTTCCATCGCACCTAGCACACCACCTCTTTCCGTAATTCTTTCGAATTCTTGCAATACTGCTTCTTCCACCAAATCGGTTAATTCTTCAATAATGAAAGAACCTTGTAATGGATTTTCATTTTTAGCTAAACCAAGCTCTTTATTTATAATCAGCTGAATAGCCATTGCACGTCTTACAGATTCTTCTGTAGGTGTGGTAATTGCCTCATCATAAGCATTGGTATGCAGGGAGTTACAGTTATCGTAAATTGCATATAAGGCTTGCAAAGTAGTTCGGATGTCGTTAAAATCAATCTCCTGAGCGTGTAACGATCTACCAGAAGTTTGAATATGATACTTAAGCATTTGCGCTCTTGAGTTAGCACCGTATTTAAGCTTAAGCGCTTTAGCCCAAATTCTTCTTGCAACTCTACCAATTACAGCATATTCTGGATCAATTCCGTTACTAAAGAAGAAGGATAAATTTGGACCAAACTTGTCGATATCCATTCCTCTACTCAGGTAATACTCTACATAAGTAAATCCGTTAGCTAAGGTGAAAGCCAATTGAGTTATTGGGTTAGCACCTGCCTCGGCAATGTGGTAGCCAGAAATAGAAACCGAATAGAAATTACGTACGTTATTCTGAATAAAATATTCTTGCACATCACCCATCAATCTGAGTGCAAATTCGGTAGAGAAGATACAGGTATTCTGTGCTTGATCTTCTTTAAGGATATCGGCTTGAACCGTACCTCTGACTTTAGTTAAGGTTTCAGCTTTTATTTTTTCGTAAACATCCTTTGGTAAAACTTGATCGCCAGTTACGCCAAGAAGCATTAAGCCCAGCCCATCATTACCTTCTGGTAATTCGCCTTGGTATCTTGGACGTTCAACTCCAGCCTTTTCATACATGGCAACTATCTTAGCTTCAGCCTCTTCTTCTAGGCCATTTTCTTTGATGTACTTCTCGCAATTTTGATCAATTGCAGCATTCATAAAAAAGCCAAGCAACATTGGTGCAGGACCGTTAATGGTCATAGAAACCGATGTTAACGGATTTGATAAATCAAAGCCAGAGTACAGTTTTTTAGCGTCGTCTAAACAACAAATAGAAACTCCTGCATTTCCGATTTTACCGTAAATATCTGGTCTAAAATCTGGGTCGTTGCCGTAAAGTGTAACTGAATCGAAAGCGGTAGATAAACGCTTTGCTGGCATAGCTAAACTCACGTAGTGAAAACGCTTATTGGTTCGCTCTGGCCCACCTTCTCCAGCAAACATTCTCGTTGGGTCTTCACCTTCACGTTTAAAAGAGAATAATCCAGAGGTGTAAGGAAATTCACCCGGAACATTTTCTTGCAAGCTCCACTTCAAAATATCTCCCCAGCTGCGGTATTTTGGCAACACCACTTTTGGTATTTTAGAGTGTGACAATGACTCTGAATGTGTTTTAATTTTAAGTTCTTTATCTCTTACTTTGAAGATATATTCTGGTGCAGCATATCGATCTTTTTTACTGCCGAATTCCCCAATAATCTTGAGGTTATGAGGGTCTAAATCAAGCTTAACCGACTCGTAAGATTCTTGTAATTTCTTGATTAAACGATCTTTATCTTCAATATTAGTCGCTTCTAACGTATTGATACTTAACTGGATTCCGTAAAGCTTCTCAGCAATTTCAGCTTGTGCATTTACCCATTCATCGTAAGAGCGGTTGTTTTCAGCAATCTCGGCTAAGTAACGTGTACGTTTAGGTGGAATGATAAAAACCTTCTCAGATATTTCGTTCGTAATCTGAAATGAGCTATCCAATTCAGCACCTGTTTTCTCTTTTAGTAACTCCATAATGCTCTTATAGAGCGTGTTCATTCCAGGGTCGTTAAACTGAGATGCTATAGTTCCAAAAACTGGCATTTTATCCATATGCTCATGGAATAAATTGTGGTTGCGTTGGTATTGCTTTTTCACGTCTCTCAAAGCATCCAATGCTCCACGCTTATCAAACTTGTTTAATGCAATTATGTCAGCAAAATCAAGCATATCAATTTTCTCTAATTGAGTTGCTGCTCCGTATTCTGGCGTCATTACATACAAACTCACATCAGAGTGATCTAAGATTTCAGTATCCGATTGACCAATACCAGAGGTCTCAAGAATGATTAAATCAAATTTTGAAGCTTTAATAATTTGAAGCGCCTCGTTTACGTGCTTCGAAAGAGCAAGGTTAGATTGACGCGTAGCCAAGGAACGCATATAAACACGATTGGTATTAATGCTGTTCATTCTAATTCTATCACCTAATAAAGCGCCACCTGTTTTTCTTTTTGAAGGGTCAACAGAAACTACCGCAATACTTTTGTCTTTAAAATCAATCAAAAACCTGCGCACCAACTCGTCCACCAAAGACGATTTTCCAGCTCCACCGGTTCCTGTAATACCCAAAATAGGTGTATCGATAGATTTTGCCATTTCGTGAATCTTATCTAAAGTAGATTTTGATTCTTCTGGAAAATTTTCCGCTGCAGATATTAAACGCGCAATTGAAACCGTGTCTTTTTCTTCAAGTTGATTGATTTCTCCATTTAGATTCTGCCCGATAGCAAAGTCAGATTGTTGTACTAGATCATTAATCATGCCTTGTAAGCCCATTTCACGGCCATCATCTGGAGAATAAATTCGAGTAATTCCATATTCGTGCAACTCCTTAATTTCTTCTGGAAGAATTACACCACCACCGCCACCAAATAACTTGATGTGTTTGGCATTGCGCTCCTTGAGCAAATCGCACATGTACTTGAAGTACTCTACGTGGCCTCCTTGATAAGATGTCATTGCAATTGCATTTGCATCTTCTTGGATTGCGCAGTTCACTACTTCTTCAACACTTCTGTCGTGACCCAAGTGAATTACCTCAACGCCAGTAGATTGAATTATGCGGCGCATAATATTTATAGCGGCATCATGACCGTCGAATAAAGAAGCGGCTGTTACAATTCGTACTTTGTTTGTTGGTTTATAAGGTGCAACTTGTTCCATTTTTTCTTTTTATAAAGGATCTGCAAAAGTAGGCTAATAAAGGGATTGGAACAAATTTGAGGTTAAGCGAAAAGCATTTACAAAACGAGACAAGGTATTCGTAAAACCTAACTTGTAATACGAACAATACAGGCCCTTTTTTGATAGGTAGAGTTCAAAAACAGCCATTGAAATACTACCTTAGCAGTCGATGAAAATGCGAGAAATTTCTGTTGTTGGTGCGCTTATTTTAAGTGGATTCTTTGCAAATGCACAAGTAAATACTATCCAAGAACTTGAAGCTAAAACCAATCGCCCCGCTTTAGTTTCAGAAAACACCAAAGAAATTTCTGCTCTGATTTGTAACGGAACTGAACAATTTGTTGATTTAGGTTTTAACACTTCAAAAATTATATCGGTTTCTCCTATAATTGATTTTGTTGCCGAAAAAAATGGCATTTGGATTAGTTCAACAAAATCTGAAACTTTAGAAATTTCCTATCGAACTGAAGAAGGGGTAAATGAGCGACTGAAACTCAACATAGACGTTGAATTTGTTTCTGCTAAATTTTCTGTTTCTCCAAACGAAGGAACCAAGCCGTTAGAAATTCAAACAAAAAACGAGAGTAGCAACGCGGTTAGCTACTCGTGGGATTTTGGTTCGGGAACATCAATCGAAATAAACCCGAGTATTTCATACTGCGAAGCAGGTGGATACCAAATTTCACTAAGCGTAAAAGGTGAAAAAGGATGTACCGATGTTTCAACTAAAAAGAA
>CBFICO010000088.1:0-10149 GCA_965661115.1 Salibacteraceae bacterium | reverse complement strand
TAATATCTTTAATCCTTTACGATCATCAGTAGGCACACAAAACTTCACGTATCGTTATCAAGATATGAATGGTTGTGCAGATTCTGCCAATGGCAGTTTGACTGTAAATGCCAAACCTAATGCCCAACTTTCAGTATTGGGTTATTGGTGTATTAATGCAGGTGCAAAAACATTAACGGAAGGAACTCCTAGCGGGGGAACATATTTTGGTCCATTTGTATCGGGTTCTAATTTTAATGCAGATTCTGCTGGATTGGGAACACATACTATTCAATACACTATTACGGATAACAACAATTGTAAAGACACTGTAAGCAATAACATTGCAATTGAGGACTTTCCTAAGTTTGATATTATTGGAGATTCTATCGGTTGTGGACAAGACGAAGCTCCAGAACTAGAGGTTACCCTATCTGGAATGAATTACAGCTGGATTAACGGTGCTACTACACAAAAAGCTACCATAAAGCAGAATGGTGCAATTTCGGTGACGGTAATCGACCCTAATACCCAAGCCGGTTGTAGCAACACCAAAAGTAAAACCGTAAATTATGAGGCTGTATGCGCAAGTATTGATGAAAATTTTGCAGCTAAGTTTTCCATCTATCCTAATCCTGCAAATTCAGTGGTTAGTATCAATTGGACATCAAGTAAGGTTTCAAGGATTAACCTATATAACGCAAACGGGCAGTTAGTTATTTCTAAAGTAATAACCGAAAAAACGAATTCGCACATATTACAAATTGAAGAATTATCACCAGGAACGTATGTTTTAGAGATAACTACTAATCAAGAAGTACTGAAAAAACAATTAATTATTCAATAAATAAAAAGCGGCATTTGCCGCTTTTTTTTGTTTCACAGTTAGAAAATGTAGAAACAGCCAATTCGGGTATATTTCGAAGAAATTATTATCGAGAATGATAGAAACGGTTTCTATTTCTCGATACATTTTGCTCATTCTTCACAAAACACTCGAAATGACAGACTACGTTTTCAAATCACCTTATCAAACAGCACTACCCTTTTCTACCAATTAATGGGTTCTTTTTGAAGTTTTATTAATTCGGCATTGCACTTACTAAAGGATTTGTTACCAAACCAATAACCTCTATTGGCACTCAGAGGTGAAGGATGTCCTGTTGAAAGTACTGCGTGCTTTTCTGTATCTATAAGCTTAATAAGTTTTTGAGCTTCTCCACCCCAAAGCAAAAAGATTAATCCTTCTTTAGCGTTACTCAGCTCCGCTACTACCGCTTTAGTGAATTTTGGCCATCCTAATTTTTTATGGGAATTAGCATCCCCTTCCCTAACTGTAAGTACACGGTTTAACATAAGTACACCTTGCTTGGCCCAACAAGATAAATCTCCATGAGGCAGAAGAACACCTACATCCTTTTCCAATTCGGTTAGAATATTTTTTAAAGATGGAGGTAACTTTTGATCTTTTTGAACTGAAAAACACAAACCATTGGCCTGCCCTTTTCCATGATAGGGGTCTTGACCTATGAGTACCACTTTACAAGTCTCAACCGAACAACTTTCAAAAGCAGAAAAAACTTGGTTTATCGGAGGGTAAACTGTTTGGTTCTTCAGCTCATCTGCCAGTCTTACATTTAATTCCTGAACATAGGGCTTCTGTAATTCGACTGAAAGTAGACTTTTCCAATCTTGTGGCAGATTAGTCCAAATATTCAATGATTCCTTTTTCATTAATAACTCTGCTTAAATTTTCAACTGAAACTTTCAATGAGTCTCCGATTTGATATTTCATACCATTTGGAACATACATGAGCAAATGCTCATTTTCAGTATTTGAAACCAGTAATTCGGTAAAATGGCCAGAAAAAGCAACATCGGTTACTTGTACTCCAATTTTTCCTTTTGAATCAGTCTGCAATTCTTCTGGGCGCAGCAAAAATTGTTTTCCTTGAAATTTATAAGCGTTGAATTCACTCAATAAACCAGCACAATAGAGGTTTTTCGGTTTGTAATAACAATCGTGAACAGAGGCAAATTGCACTTTTTTACCTTTTTCTAAGATCAACACCTTGTCTGCATGTTTCAAGGTTTCTCGATAATCGTGCGTGACAGTGACTACAGTAATTTGCTCAGTTTGAATTTTAATACTCAAATATTCAAATATCTTACTCTTTAATTGGGGATCGAAGTGAGCAAATGGCTCGTCTAACAATAACAATTTAGGCAACTCAATTAAAGCCACTGCTAATGCCAATCGCTGTTGCTGTCCGCCGGATAACTCAGTTGGCAATTTGTTTTTTAATTGCTGTAAACCAAAGAGATTCAACATTTCTTTAATACGAGCTGACTTTTCTTTTTTGAGTAAATGCGGATTGAGTGTCATCTCTAAGTTTTGGTAAACCGAATTGAACTTCTTTAATCCAAATTCTTGTTCCACCAATTGAATATCGTCATGACCAGGTATCAAATTTTGTTGAGGACCCAAAACCTCTTCTCCATTCAGTAGGATTGTCCCCTCTTCCAAGTCGCATTTACCTGCCAAGCACTTTAGTAAGGTGCTTTTACCACTACCCGTTTCACCAATAACAAACAAATGCTCTCCCTTATTTACGCTAAGGGAGAGTGGTTTCAGTGCTTTTACCGTTTTATCATCACCAAAAAACTTTGCAACGCGCTTTAATCGAAGAAATGGTTTGTTTCTAGCTTTCATACCCTTCAAAAGTAGCTTTGGTTTTATTATTGCTAAACGCATTAAAAAATAAGTGCTAACCCTAAATAGTTTATAATGAGATTTTTCTTTCTACTGTTGAGTTTACTTGTATTTCAATAAGGAATTGCCCAAAATAAATGGGACGTGAGAGGTGTAAATGACTTTACTAAAACCAAAATAAAAGGTGCGTTCGACGTTAAGTTTATCCCATCTGATAAAAATGAAGTAACCTTAAAAACAGACGAAGAAATTAGCAAACGTATTCTGACACCAGTAGAAAAAGGCGTTCTTACCATAAAAGCCGAAAAAGGCTTTAAAAATTATCAAACAATAAGCATAGAAGTTAGATTTAAATCCATAGAGTATATAAGTGTATTTGGCTCTGGGGATGTAAGCACCGAGAGTTTTACTGCCGAATCATTTGAGTTTAGTAGTCGAGGTTCTGGTGATGCACAATTACTAATTACTTGCACTGATTTAAAAGTAAGTAACAGTGGTTCAGGTAACTGCACTTTAATTGGCAGAGCTAAAACCATGAATCTATTTTCTTTTGGTTCAGGAAATATTCACGCATTAGATATAGACACAGAAAATATTACTATTGAATCTAAAGGTTCTGGAAACGTTGATATTAATGCGAGTAAAAGCATTAAGGGTACTAACGTTGGCAGTGAAGACATTGAGTGTAAAGGTGGAGCCACTATCGAAATAAGCAATCAAGTATCTGGAACGGTTTTTACGAGGTAATAGGTCAATTATCAATTATCAATTAGAGTATTACCAAATTACCAGCAATGTCATCCTGAGTGTTTCGACGAAGAAGAATTGTATCGAGAATTGTCGTATTTAATCAACCTAAACTTCCTTTCAGAATTGGAATCAACCAAACGGAAAAGCCAGTTAAAATAAAAGACCAAATAACAGTAGAAACTAACAGTAAGTAAATTGTTTTATGGTTGGTTCTAAAGTATTTAGCCGCCAATAAACAAACAATTGGAATGGAACCCAATCCTAAGATCAGGGTAATGCCTGCCAAGCCAAAATCGTTTTTAAACCAAACTATAAATCGGTTTCTCTTAGAAAAGACCCACTTACTTGGTTTAGAAATTTTTGCCCACCAATCAAACACAACCCTTCCTGAGTAGTAGAACACAAAAACACCGAACCAACCTCCGGTAATTGAAATAAAGATGGTTTCCCAAAATGAATAACCTAGCGCATAGGTAGTTGAAGGCGCAAAAAGAAACTTTACCGAAGTAAAGAGCATCAGGCTTATTATTTCAACTATTTCAGTCACTTTGCAAATTTACTAACCCAGAAGTTTTGAGTATTAAAAAAAAATATAAGTCCTTTTCAATCGGAAATAAAAAAAATATATATTGCTTTTTATTATTTAACTTAAAAAACATATATGAAGCTAAAAAACTTTCTGATTGCGGGTGCTGTTGCATTTTCGCTGTCGTCTTGTATGATTAGCCAGAGTTACCAGGTCACTGGAGCTCCTATTGGCAATAAAGAAGGAGTTGCAAAATCCAAGATCATTGGAAACTCTGATTTTAGTATTAAAAAAGCCGCTGAAAATGGTAATATTACTGAAATTGGTGCCGTTCAACACACATACAAAACATTTCTAATTTTCCCAATCTATACTACCCGGGTATATGGAAATTAGTATCATCTTAAAACTAAAAACAATGAAAAAGACACTCAATATATTAGGCATTTTGGCACTAACCGTTGCCATAAGCTCATGTTCGGTTACTCTTCCACTAAATGTCTCAAACGCACCTATAGGTGAGCGTGTTGGCAAATCAGAATCAGGAGTTTTATTTGGGATTTTCTACCTTAACGGAAACTATGGTATTAAAGAAGCTGCTTCTAACGGAGAAATTCTCGGTGGGATAGCAACTGTTGATGAAAGAACTCAAACCTATGTGATTTTCAGCAAGAAAACTTTAATTGTAACTGGTGAGTAAAATTTAAGAAAATGAAAAAATTAACGATAATAGTTGGTGCCTCTTTAGCACTATTAGCAAGTTCATGTACCGTAATTTACCCTGGTGTTGCAGTACAAAATAAAATTGAAAAAACAGGTACTGTTGAAGCGAAAACCTTTCTAGGTATTGGTAATGTAGATATAGGTGCTCAAGAAGCTGCAAAAAAAGGTGGAATAAATAAAATTGCTACTGTTGATTACAGCGTACGCTACGGATTATTTATAACGAAGTATAAGGTAATTGTAACTGGAGAATAAAAAAAGCCCCTTTCGGGGCTTTTTTTTTAATCTGCTGCTTAAAATAAGTTGAATCAGTATGATTAAATGCATTCATAAACTACACCTACCCATATTAATTTCGGCAGTTACATATTTAAGCTGCTCTCCATCCAAACCAGAAAATAAATCAGTTACAAAAACACCTCAAGAGTCCAGTGTTCTAGAATTAATTATTTTAGGTACAATTCAAGATGGCGGCTCACCCCACACGGGCTGCAAAAAGGAATGTTGCGCTCCCCTATTTCAATCAGAAAATTGCGAACGAAAAGTTGTTTCTCTTGGGCTAATCGACCATAAAAACGATAAAAATTGGTTATTCGAAGCTACCCCTGACTTTCCTGAACAAATGTCCACCCTATTGGAAGAGGCCAATTCTAGCAAAAAAGTTTGCGACGGAATTTTTATTACGCACGCACACATAGGGCATTATACGGGGCTTATGTTTTTAGGGCGAGAAGTAATGAACGCTAATCGCGTCACTGTTTATGGGATGCCACGATTCAATAAATTCATAACTCAAAACGGACCTTGGAGTCAGTTAATTGACCTAGAAAACATAACCCTTAAAACATTAAGCACCGATAGTATTGAACAACTATCAGAAAACTATTCGATTAAAACTTTTAGCATTCCGCATAGAGATGAGTTTTCGGAAACCGCTGGATTTGTAATCAACGGCCCCAACAAGTCCGCTCTGTTTATACCAGATATTGATAAATGGGAGAATTGGAGTGTTGATATTAACGAAATGATAACCCAAGTTGATTACGCTTTTTTAGACGCCACGTTTTACGATGAATCAGAAATTCCAGGCAGAAAAATGAGCGAAATTCCCCATCCATTTGTAGTTGAATCTATGGAGCGTTTTTCATCCTTACCAGATTCCGTAAAGTCCAAGGTGATTTTTATTCACCTAAACCACACAAACCCTTTGCTTAATGAGGAATCCGAGCAATACCAAACGGTAAAAAAGGCAGGTTATAAAATCGCTAAAAAAGGCGATAGATATTTACTATAAAACACTTGCCTATCCTAAGGTAAATGTACTTTTGCGGCGTTTTTAAATTATTCTAATAAAACGTAGCAAAACGAGCATGAAAAAGAGTGAAGAATTACTCGAAAGAAGAAAAAATATTGTGGCCAATGTTATTGGCCCAACAAGAAGCGCAAATACTCTTTTGAGAATTTTGAAGAGGAAAAGCTACAAATCAACTTAACCAAAATGTTTTTTGATAAAGGGTTGTCTATTTAACAGGAAACGTAACCACAAAAGTTGCTCCTTTGCCCTCTTCAGAGATGAGTTCAATAGCACCTTTTAAAAGTGGTAACAGGTTCTTTACTATGGCTAATCCAAGTCCGTTTGAACTTTCTTTTGCGGTTGGTTGCGCAGATAATTTTCTAAATTTACTGAACAGCTCCTTTTTATCTTTTTCTGAAAGCGCAAGTTTAGCCGAGCATTCTGTAAAAACAATTCAGCATTATTCAAATCTTGAGCAATACTTATTTTTTTTGAGAAAATATAAAGCATAGTTGACTTGTTCAACGTACTCTTTTCCTTCCATTTTATTTTATTGATTTCTGCCAAACCAGAATCTGGACAATGCTTCTGAATAGCAATCGCAGCTTTAATTGCAGCTATTGAATGCATATAATCCTCGCCTAGATTATTTGACTCTAACCTTTTCACAAGCTTTAAAGTTACTTTATAATTCTCCACCCTGATTGAATCGTTAGCATCAAAAAGAACTTGAAGTTCTTTACTGGCATGTTGAAAATAATTTGATCGAATTTTTAGCCTTATATCTTCCTTACATAAAAACAGGTACCTCGACACGACGTAATTTGCCTTTTCGGTTTCAGTTTTACCACAAGTGACAATATCTGTTTGTGCTTTAACATTTAGGTATGAACAGCATGAAGTACTAATGACCACAAAAAAGGTTAACAACCTGGTTTTTTCTGTATTGGAGTGCCTCAATGGGTTTTGAATATTAAATTGGTGCTTGCTCTAGAGTACTAATTTTTTTCAAAAAAGTTTCATTTTTCAACAATTATATTAGAATTAATAGGAAACTCCCTTGTTCTACAGAATACTTCAATTTAACACTATCAAATTTTTGTATGATAATCGAGAATATAAATTGGTAAAAGCATCAACTTTGCAGCTTCGGTTTTACATAAAAACTCAAAACAAAATATTAATGAACAACACATTTAATAAGATTCTAATTAACGCCAATTACGTAAATCATAAATGGCTAACTACAGGCAATGGGGCTTCACTTCAAGTAATTGATAAATACACTCAAGCAGAAATAACCAATGTTCCGTATTGTTCAGAACAACAAATGGAAGATGCCATTTCAGGCTCAGTTGAAGGATTTCATAAACTCAAAAAAATGTCTGCTGGTGAACGCAGTGCGGCCTTAAACAAAATAAAAAACGCACTTGTAGAGCACCAAGAGGAGTTCGCTCAACTCATTGCTGCAGAAGCAGGTAAGCCCATCGGCTATGCTAGAGGAGAAATTACTCGCTGCATAGACACATTAAACACCGCAGTTTCTGAAACATTGCGTTTTGATGGCGAAATGGTACCTATGGATTACAGCAACGGAACTGGAAAAGTTGCATTTACTCGTAGGTTTCCAATTGGACCTATAGCCGCTATTTCCCCATTCAACTTTCCTTTAAACTTAGCCTTACACAAAATAGCACCTGCCATAGCCAGTGGTTGCTCCTTAGTGCTTAAACCTGCACCGCAAACACCCCTAGTTTCCTTAGCTTTTGCAAAATTGGTGCACGATTTAGACTGTTTGCCTGCAGGAGCGTTAAACGTAATAGTTGCTGATATACCTGAAGCAGAAAAACTGGTTACAGACGAAAGAATGAAATTCTTGTCGTTTACGGGTAGCCCACAAATTGGTTGGAAACTCAAAAACATTTGTGGAAAGAAGAAGGTTGCTCTTGAGCTCGGTGGAAATGCATCAGTAATTATTGATGAGTCAGCAAACCTTGCACAAGCCGCAAAAATGACCGCCATTGGGGCATTTTTATACTCTGGACAAATTTGTATTTCGACTCAAAGAATATTGGTGCATAAATCAATTGCAAAGGAGTTTACAACACAACTTGTATCTGAAGTTGAAAAACTGAAAGTGGGTGACCCAAGAGACGAACAAGTTATGGTTAGCTCCATTATTCAACCTATACACGTTAAAAGAATTTCTGATTGGGTTCAAGAAGCAGTTGATGGTGGAGCAGAAGTATTAACTGGAGGAAAAATACTGAGTGAAGAGCATGGATTATACGCTCCTACTCTATTATCCAATACAACTGCTAACATGAAAGTTTGTAAAGAAGAGGCTTTTGGACCAGTAGCGGTGATTGAAACTTTCAGTAGTTTTTCTGAAGCCATTGAAAAAACGAATGATTCCGTTTTTGGATTGCAAGCTGGTGTTTATACCAACAATATTGAACATGTAAAGCAAGCCCACCAAGAGTTAGAAGTTGGTGGAGTTATGATTAACAACATTCCAGGTTTTAGAATTGATAGCATGCCCTATGGCGGCGTAAAAGACTCTGGTTTGGGTAGAGAAGGAATCAAATACACCATGGAAGAAATGACGGAGCCAAGGTTATTGGTTTATTAATGAAAATGAGTAATACATCTGAAATTCAGTCGATTATTGATGCATTGGATATGCAACCGCATCCTGAAGGGGGCTATTTTAAAGAGACCTACCGGTCAAAAGGCCACATCAAAGGGACAAACCTACCTGAGGGTATCGACTCTCCTAGAAACTACTCTACAGCCATCTATTTTCTAATTACTTCTGAAGCCTATTCAGCTTTTCACCGAATTAAGCAAGATGAATTTTGGTTTTTCCACAGGGGTTCAAGTGTAGATTTTCATACCATTACGAATAAGGGCGAGCACCATCTTACCAAAATAGGAAATGATGTTTTGAATCAAGAAAAACCGCAGCATATGGTTAAAGGTGGAGATTGGTTTGCCGCAGAAGTTAAGGGTGAAAATAATTATGCCTTAGTAAGTTGCACCGTTTCTCCTGGGTTTGATTTTGAAGATTTTGAACTGGCAAATAGAAACCAGTTAATTTCTCTTTATCCTAACCACGCTGACATCATAAACCTTTTAACCAGACAATAATGGGAGGCTTGTTATCTTCATTAACCGAGAAGGAAATTGAGTTCATTTCTAATCAAAAAATGTTTTTTGTGGCTACTGCCCCAACTGAAGGAAAAATCAATCTATCGCCAAAGGGAATAGATTCGTTTAGAGTCTTGAATGAAAATCAAGTAGTTTGGCTTAACCTTACAGGCAGCGGAAACGAAACCCAAGCTCACGTTGACGAAAATGGCCGAATGACCATTATGATGTGTGCCTTTGAAGGTGCTCCCAATATCTTAAGGCTATATGGCTCCGCAGAGGCCATTCTGCCGAATGACGAAAAATGGTCAGAACTCATAAAGTTATTTCCTGAAATACCCGGAACTCGTCAATTACTATTATTAGATATTGAGGCCATTCAGAACTCCTGTGGTTTTGGTGTTCCTTTTTACGATTACAAAGGCGAACGCGAAACACTAATAAACTGGGCAGACAAAAAAGGCACCGATGGTGTAAGAGCATACCAAGAAGACAAGAATACTGAGTCTATTGACGGAAACTCGATTCGTATACATTAGTGTTAGTTTTTTCTGACTTCGGACATCAGACATAAAAACTAACCTCGTCTTAAACTCCTTACCGCAAGCAACATAGAAATAGCCGCTAGAAAAGCTCCCAAGAAAAAAGACGCTCCAGGCAAATGAAATGGTGCCTCATCTCCACTAAAACGAGCAAATACTGACGTAAATAATAACGGACCAATTATGCTGGTTACACTAATTAAACGGGTTAACGCACCTTGCAATTCTCCTTGAGCATTATCCGGTACTTCATTACTAATTATCCCTTGCAATGTTGGCCCCGCAACTCCACCCAAACAATAAACGATTATAAAAGAATACATCATCCAACCCTCTATAGCTATTCCAAATAAAAACTGGCCTAAAACCCAAAATACATAACCAATAAATATGGTTTTTACCTGACCAAAGGTGTTCACTATTTTTCCTACCAATCCACCCTGAACTATAGAAACCATAATACCAACTACTG
>CBFICO010000087.1:0-10471 GCA_965661115.1 Salibacteraceae bacterium | reverse complement strand
TATTTCCGCTGCTAAAGGCCACAGCACCTGATTGGTGCATGTCATACAATTCGGCTAAATCTTCTCCTTTTCCAGCTTTAGATTGCGATCCGATAGGGAATAAGTTCACTCCATTTGATTCACCTGCTTTTACAATGAACTCCACTGCCAATTTACTATCGGTAACTGGGTTAAGATCCGGTGAAATGCAAACACCTGTAAAACCTCCTGCTTTAGCAGCTCTGGAGCCAGACTGTAAAGTTTCTTTTTCTTCAAAACCCGGTTCGCCAAAATCTGCTTTCAGGTCGAGCCAACCTGGAGAAAGGTGAAGGTTTTTAGAGCTTATTTCTTGGTGTTTACCTGGATTTTCTAGGCTGCTTGCTATTGAAACTACTTTTCCATTTTCAATGATCAGATCTTGCTTTTTACCGTGTAATTTATGTCCAGGATAGCAGATTTTCGCTTTTTTAATCAGTAGTTTCATTTAGCTTAATTCTTCCAAAGTTTTATCAAAAGTACTTCAAACACTAGCATTAGCAAAGCTAGTAGAATCATCCATTTCCAATATTTTATACCGCTGGTTAATTGTTCAAGATTATATTCAAACGCAGAGAAGTCATTTTCTAATGCTGCAATGTTGTCAAAACCATCGGTTAGCTCATTTAGTTTTTCGTCGGATAAGTAGCTCATTTCAGATTCTGACCTGTTATAGTTTAAGGCAAATACATCAACAAGTGAGTCTTTCTGATACAGCTCATAAAACCCAGCATTTTTGCCATTTTCATGGGGCCAAAGTTTTGTTTTGTTATTGGATGACCTCAATTCAGGAATAAACTCGCTGTTTTTAGTTTTCATTTTAGTTGATTCCACCTCAAGGGAGCTGGTCGATTCAAAATAGAGGTTTGGTTTAATAGTATAGGTAATGGCTTTGTTTAAAGCATTAGAGAGCCCTATCTTATACATGCTCAACACAAAAATGGAATGGTCGGCAAGGTTAGAGTTATCGTTGGATAAATTACTTGCCCAAACAAACACGTTTCCTTTACCCATGTTCGATTTTACAAAAAGGGGCCCTCCAGAGGCTAAAGAAAGTAGGGTAGTTGCGGTGTTTAGTTCTCTGTTTTTCCACTTTATGAAATTGAAGACCATAGGTAAGTTTATCCGTTCGTCTTCTTTGTTGAATACGCCTTGGTAAAAAGGGTCTTTGTAGTTTATTTGATTGCTCGATCGATTGTTGGTGTCTAAAGGTCCAATTGTTCCAACTCCAAGGGTTTCGAATAACAATTGATTATCAGAGTTTTGAATTAATGACGGGATAACACAAACATTGCCCCCGTTTTCAATAAAGGTTTTTAACTCAGAAACAAGACCTTTACTCAGTGACGAGACATTATTCAGAACCACCAAATCGTTGTTTTTTAGCTGAGCATAATTCAGGCTGCTTACGCTTACTTGCGTTGTTAAGAATTCGTTTTTACTGGAGTATAACTTGCCTAGAGCCTTTGATGAGTCTTGCTCATTTATAATTAGCACCTTACTTTTTGAAGCAATTTCATAAGAGAAATTCCACTCATTGTCGTTTTCAATCGGAAAATCACTAACTTTTATAGTTGCCTTGTAAAAACCCGATTCTGTTGGTGTGTAGGTGAACGAACCTTCTGTTTGAGTATTTTGGTTTACGTCTACTTTCGTGTTTCCAAAATTTTGCTCGTTGATGATTAAAGAAACACTTACCCCTTTTAAATCTTCGGTTCCTGAATTAGAAATGCGGTAGCCTACCGTAATGGCTTCATTTTTTCGGATGCTCGGTGCATCCAACCAAACACTGTCAACAAAAAGGTTACTTGCGCTGGTGGTGTTTAGTTTCAGTAGTCGGTAATTTACACTCGTGTCTATTTCACTCGCGAAATCCCCGCTTGTGCTCTCCTGAAAATCGCTTATGATAAAACTCTCTTTAAAAGATACCTCTTGCTCTCTAAACCAATCGGTTTGTTGCCTCAATAGCTTTGGTAGCGCCATAGAGATAGGAGTAGTGCTGAGCTCTGCCAACTGGGTTTCAATGTTTTCCTTAGTATAGCTTCGCTGCGACGTTGCGCTCAAATCGTTTGTGAGTAACTGAAATCGCTGTCCAGCAGGGTAAGCATCCAATATTTTGTATGCATATTGTTTGGCTACATCTAATTGACGACCTTCTTCACCATTGGCACTCATGCTAAAAGAATTGTCTATGTAAATGCTAACTGCTTTTTCACCGCCTAAAACTTGTTTTTGTGTTACAGGCAGATAGGGCTGAGCAAAAGCTAAAACAAGGAAAGTGAATGCCAATAGTCTGCTAAGTAAAATCAGTAGTTCTTTGAGCCTAGATTTTGATTTGGACTCTTGTTTTATTTCCCTCAAAAAAGCAACATTAGAAAAAGCTACTTTCTTGAATTTTTTAAAGTTGAATAAGTGAATAATGATTGGGATAGCCAGCGCGAAAAGCGCAAATAGGAATGCTGGATATACGAATTTCATTAAGGCGCGAAATTAAATTAATCAACTGCTAAACAATACGGCTAACTATTAAATATTGCAATAAAGCAACTTTTGTTGGCGGTAAAATCTATTTAATTTCGCCGCTTCAATTATGCTCACAGCAATCAAAGACATATTCTGCAAGCTAATTCTCAAAACAAGAGGCTGGGAGATTGAATACGATATTCAAGAGCACGGTAAAAAATTTATCGTAATTGGTGCTCCCCATACCTCAAACTGGGACTTTATATACGCGCTTCCAGCCCTGCACCTAATGCGGATTAAGAATTTTAGGTATTTGATCAAAAACTCTCTTTTCTTTTTTCCGCTTAAGTACTTGTTTTATTGGACGGGAGGTATTCCTGTAGATCGATCCAAAAAGAACGAATTAACAGCAAATCTTAAAAAGCTCATAAAAGAAAGTGATGAAATCTACTTACTATTTCCACCAGAAGGAACCAGAAGTAGGGTTAAGCGATGGAAAACAGGTTTTTACTATACTGCCATAGAAACAGGTTTACCAATCATTTTAGGTATAATGGACTATAAAAACCGTAGACTAGGTTTTGGTAAAGTGGTTTACCCTATAGGTGATTTTAATACAGATATGAAGGTGATTCAAGATTATTACTCTTCGGAAGTAGCCAAATACCCTAAGAATTACAACGAGTCCATTTTTGAGCCGAAGTAGTAGAAGTAATTTATTCATACCGTTATTCCCGTGAAGACGGGAATCTCCTTATCATAAATCGCTGAACCTTTACAGCAATCCCAAAATCATGGCCATACCCGTTATTGAGATTAGCGCTGCAATTATGTTATGCAAAGTATTTAGTGTGATTTTCTTTAAAAAGCGTTTACCCAGAAATGCGCCGATAAATGCACACAATACTGCAGTTGTCATAATAGGATAGGGCAAATTGTGAATAGAACTAACCTTTGAAAAGTAAACCGGTAGTCGTGTTAAATCAACCAAGCAAGCGATGGCAATGCCTGTTGCGATAAAGGTTTCTTTTTGCAGGTGTAGTTGGGCTAAAAAAGCAGTTCTAAGTGCACCTTGATGTCCAGATAAACCACCAAAAAAACCGCTGATTATTCCGCCTACGGGCAACACCCAAATAGGAGGTTGTATTCGATTTGATAAGGTCTTTTTATCTAAAAATGCAAAAACAATTAGTAATAAGCCAACCACTATTTGCGTCCAGTTTACTTGAATTGGGTTGTCGTTTAGTGTATAGGAGTATGCGAATCCAATATCTGCGAATGACAACAAAAGTTTTGAGCCAAAATAAGCGCCAACCATTGCGGGCAAACCAAAAATTAAAAGCGTTTTTATGCTGATATGCGCTCCGATAAGGCTGGTTTTAAAAATGTTATTTAATAGATGAACTGCACCCGTAAGTGCAATTGCATATTCTAAAGGAAAGAACAATGCAAAAGCAGGAAGTAACATAGTGCCTAACCCAAAACCGCTAAAGAAGGTTAGGAGTGAGGCAATTAATGCAACTGAGCCTATGAGAAGGTATTCCATGATTCAAATGTAGAATGGAATTCTAATTTAGAAATCAACTAAGGTTTCAATAGTATTGATTCTATTTATTACCTCGTCATTCCCACGCAGGCGGGAATCTCAAAACACCCTTATTGACGTTCCCTCTTCAAAACGGAATAAATGTCCGTTAAAACCAGTTTGTGCTGTCAAAATTTCCGAAGAAATTATCTATTTTACAAGTGGTATTAGCTTTGACCATTGAGTTACTGAAAGCATCAATCATCAAATTAAATAAAGAAACATAAGACTATGAATACAAATAATTTAACCACAAAAAGTCAAGGGGCAATTCAGCAAGCTCAGCAGCTTGCAATGGCTGCCGATAATCAATCAATTGAGACTGGACATCTACTAAAGGGAATTTTGCAAGTAGATGAAAATGTCACTCCATTTCTTTTCAAGAAATTGGGTGTAAACTTCAATTTGTTTGTGCAAGCATTAGATAAAATTGTAGAGAACTATCCAAAGGTTCAAGGTGGCGACATCTACTTTTCCAAAGAAGCGGCGCAGGCAGTGGCAAAAGCCTCGAATCATTTAAAAACCTTTGGTGATGAGTTTGTTTCTATAGAGCATTTGCTGCTGAGTTTATTGGAAGTAAAATCAACGGTATCCACCTTAATGAAGGATAATGGAATTACCGCTAAAGACTTAAACACGGCCATAACCGAGCTAAGAAAAGGCGGAAAGGTAAACTCTCAAAACGCGGAAGACACCTACAATGCGCTAAACAAATACGCCATTCACTTAAATGCTCAAGCCAAAAAAGGAAAGTTAGACCCGGTTATTGGGCGTGATGAAGAAATAAGAAGAGTACTTCAGATTTTATCTAGACGTACTAAAAACAACCCCATTCTAGTTGGTGAGCCAGGGGTAGGGAAAACGGCTATTGCTGAAGGTTTAGCGCACCGAATTGTATCGGGCGACGTTCCTGAGAATCTAAAATCAAAGGAGTTGTACTCTCTGGACATGGGAGCCTTAATTGCTGGTGCTAAATACAAGGGCGAGTTTGAAGAACGGCTCAAAGCTGTAGTAAAAGAAGTTACCAACTCAGATGGTTTTATCGTTTTGTTTATTGACGAGATTCATACGCTGGTAGGAGCTGGAGGCGGTCAAGGTGCAATGGATGCAGCAAACATCTTAAAACCAGCTTTGGCTAGAGGTGAGCTGAGAGCAATTGGCGCAACAACCTTAGACGAATACCAGAAGTATTTCGAGAAAGACAAAGCTTTAGAAAGACGATTTCAAACCGTGTTGGTAGACGAGCCAAATATGGAAGATGCTATCAGTATTTTGAGAGGTTTAAAAGAAAAATACGAAACCCACCACAAGGCTAGAATTCAGGATGGAGCTATTATTTCAGCGGTAGAGCTAAGTACGCGCTACATATCGGATCGGTTTTTACCCGACAAGGCAATCGATTTAATAGATGAGGCAGCGTCAAAACTTCGCATTCAGATTAACTCAATGCCAGAAGAGTTGGACGAAGTAGAGCGTAAAATTCGCCAGCTAGAGATTGAGCGTGAGGGTATTAAACGCGAAGGCGATAGTAAGAAATTAGCCTCGCTTGGTGAGGAGGTAGCCAATTTGGCCGAGCAACGCGATCAGCTCAAAGCCAAATGGGAAGGAGAGAAAGAGGTAATTAATGGTACGCAGCAAGTTAAGGAGCAAATTGAGCAGCTGAAATTTGAAGCGCAACAAGCTGAACGCGAAGGTAATTTTGGTAAAGTGGCTGAAATCAAATACGGCAAATTGGCCGAAGCCGAAGAGCAGCTGAAACGTTTCGAAAGCCAGTTGTTAGAACTACAAGAGAGTGGTTCTCAAATGGTAAAAGAGGAAGTGGATGCTGAAGATATTGCTGAAATCATTGCCAAATGGACGGGCGTTCCCGTTTTCAAAATGATTCAAAGTGAAGCCGAAAAACTATTGAATCTAGAAGATGAATTGCACAAACGAGTAATTGGTCAGGATGAAGCCATTGCAGCGATTGCCGATGCAGTAAGACGCAGCAGGGCAGGGCTGGCTGATGCTGAAAAGCCATTGGGTTCTTTCTTGTTTTTAGGTACAACAGGAGTAGGTAAAACTGAATTGGCAAAAGCACTGGCAGAGTTTCTTTTCGATCACGAAGGAGCATTAACTCGAATAGATATGAGCGAATACCAAGAAAGGCATGCGGTAAGTAGATTATTTGGAGCACCTCCAGGATACGTTGGTTACGACGAAGGTGGTCAGCTTACAGAAGCTGTGCGCAGAAAACCTTACTCGGTTATTCTGCTTGATGAGATTGAAAAAGCGCACCCTGATGCGTTTAATATTTTGCTACAAGTATTGGGTGACGGGCGTTTGACTGACAACAAGGGTAGAGTAGCTAACTTTAAAAACACTATCATAATCATGACCTCTAACTTAGGTTCTGAGTTGATTAGAGACAACTACGAAAAGACTGATGTGGTGGACGATTTGTTGTTTGAAACCACCAAAATGGATGTGCTTGGATTTGTCAAGAAAAGTCTAAAGCCGGAGTTTGTAAATCGAATAGACGATACCATAATGTTTACACCATTAAGCAAGGAGGATATTAGATCCATTATTAAAATTCAGTTAAAAGGCTTAGATAATGTCTTAAAGCAAAAGAATATTACCATGAAAGCTTCTGATGAAGTAATTGATCGGTTAGCAGATCTAGGTTTTGACCCACAATACGGTGCTCGACCAGTAAAGCGTGTAATCCAAAAAGAGGTAATGAACGAGCTTTCTAAAAGCATATTGGCTGGAAAACTGCAAGAGGGAGACCATGTCATCCTTGATGAATTTGACGGAAAATTTGTGTTTCGTAAACCAGTAAACGAAGTTCATTAAACACAATTAGATATTAAGAAAGATCTGTGGGTAAACTGCGACTCTTTCTGCTTTTTTGGCTTTTCAGAAGTTATCTTTGTAAGTTGGTGAAAGTTGTTCGAAAACATATTCTAACGCTGATTCTTGTTTTTTCGGTATCCGGAGTCATAGCACAATTTGATTTTGCTAGTGACGGCAATTGGCGAACAAGCGAAACGGCTACTCCAGGTTGGCTAAATCCAGATTTTGATGATTCATCCTGGCCTTTAAGTGTTGCCCCCGCTCAAAATCCAGGAGGAACTACTTGGCCTCCAACTTCTATTTCAATGTGGGTGCCAAACGCTGGAGCTGACTCAGCATTTTTCAGAAAAGCATTTGTACTTAAGTCTGCATGTGTTAGAGCAGATGATTATAGAGTTTCAGCGGATAATGATTTTGATGTATGGATTAATGGTACATACGTTGGAGGTCGAACCAACTTGGGAAGGCTCACGGTATTGAATGTTGGTAGTTACTTACGAGTAGGTAGCAATGTCATTTGTATAAGAGCGTATAGTTTCAACCCGCCAAGCATGGTACGAGCAATT
This sequence comes from Salibacteraceae bacterium, assembly GCA_965661115.1. Classification (GTDB taxonomy): domain Bacteria; phylum Bacteroidota; class Bacteroidia; order Flavobacteriales_G; family Salibacteraceae; genus UBA6770. The sequence goes on along the minus strand of CBFICO010000087.1, from coordinate 3,004 downwards.
GGAAAAGCGAACTACACCTCAGGCCCAATCATAGATCTTGGCGCAGACAAATTTGTTTGCGAAGGTGATACCACTTTTGTAACAGTAAACCACAATTATCCGTCTTACCGCTGGAGCGATGGTCAAACACAGCGTACTGGCGAGTTTTCTGTAGAGGGTAAGTATTGGTGTACCGCCAGAGACACCGCAGGTTGTGCGTGGGTAGACACTGTTGAAGTAGAAACCTATAAAGTAAAACCGCTTAATCTAGGCCCAGATACTAGTATTTGCGAGGGGGAACAAGCTACGTTCAACGCAGACCCTGACACGACATATAAAAAGTATGAATGGAGTACACAAGACACTACGCCAACTATCACTGTTGGGTATCAAGATTTATTTAGTGTTACCGTAACCGATAAAAACGAATGTAAAACCTCTGATAGCAGAAGAGTGCGTGTATTTGTTTCGGGTACTGCGGTGAATCTTGGTGAGGATACTACCTTGTGCAAAGGCGATAGTTTGCTGTTGAATGCATTTTTTCCAGAGTCCCGGTACAAATGGAGCGATGGCTCAAGAGACACTACTTTTTTAATCACCAGACCGGGTAATTATGAAGTAACCGTCACTAACTTCTGTGGTGAAGCCATAGACGAGATATTGGTTCAGTACATTGACGAGATTAATGTAAACCTTGGAGAAGATGACTATTTGTGCAGTAATTTAAGTTCAGAAATTGGTCTTGAAATTCCTGGAGCTGTTCGCTATACCTGGAATACTGGAGATACGGTGCATTTCATAAAAGTAAGAGAACCTGGAGTCTATCATTTAGAGGTAGAGGATTATTGCGGAAACATAGGCGAGGATGACATTGAAATTATTAGAGAATTGAATCCTAAGTTTTCTATACCTAATGCTTTCTCTCCGAATCAAGATGGTTTAAACGAGTTATGGAGAACTTATGTGCGACCAAAAACCTATTTCCGATTAAAGGTTGTGGATCAGTGGGGTAAAGCAGTTTTTGAAACCGAAGACCCAACAGAAGAATGGGACGGTTCTAATAGTGGAGATCCTTTAGGAGCTGGGCAGTATATTTATACCGTAGAGTGGGATGAGTGTGAGAATCAACCTCAATCTGAGCAAGGGGTGGTTAATATTGTGCGGTAGTTTATTTTACAGTAACCCTAGTCACGTTGCGTCCATAGTTTTCTGAAACAATTTCAAGTAAGTATAAGCCGCTTTTTAGTTCATAATCAAAGCAATCTCCAAAAGCTATAACAGCGTTTTCAGGATTTATTTCTTTCATGGATTTCTCAATTGTATTGCCAAGTAAATCGTATATAGTTATTACAATAGCGCCATTAATAGGGGACAATTCAATTTTAGATTCTCGTACCAATGGATTTGGGAAAACTCGAAATTCTAAATGCTGATTAGTTATTACCTTGTGATTAGACCCTATATGGGTTGCTGGATTTTGGTTGTTTGTGGTGTCATTAGGGTTTTGGTTATTGTTTGTGTCTACGGGCTCAACAACAAACCGCAAGCTGTCCATATAAATAGGAGGCGTTGGAGCGGAACTGCTAACCAGAGCTCTTCCAATAGCTTGAACTGCACTAAAGTTCTCTATTACTTTTCCAAAAACAGGGTGTTTTGAGGTCGATGGTGGTTTATTGTGATCAAGTCTTGTGTTATTTACCAGGTTTATAAAGAACTGGGTAGTACCGGAATAAGGTTGTCCGGTATTTGCCATTGATATAATGCCTTGCACATTGCTCAACGAATCGTGAAATTCGTCTTGAATAGTTGGTTTAAATGCACCTCTACCTCCTTGAATCATAAAGTTATTTATTACCCGATGAAACGTTACTCCATCATAGTATTTCTCACTTACTAAATCCTTAAAATTACTAGAGGAGATAGGGGCGAGCGAATCTTCTAGCTCAACCACAAACTCTCCAAGTGTTGTGTAAAATTTAACTTTAGTTTGACTAAAAACGCTTAGTTGAAAGCTTGTGATAAAGCATAAGAGTAGCAGCTTTTTCAGAGGTATTATCATTTTACCCAAAGTTATTCCAATCTGATTACAATTGTGATAAACAAAAAAAGGCGCTAAATGCGCCTTTTTAAATGAGTATACGATAGCTTTATTGTTTAATAAATCGTTGCTGTGACTCAGTCTGATTATCAAATCGTATACGAATAATGTACACTCCGCTTTCTAGATTTGATACGTCAATTGTTTTTTCTGCATTGAGTTCATTTATGAGTAGGTTGCCGCCTAAATCCAATATCTGAACGTGACTCACTTTATCGGGGCTCAAAATGTTTAAAGAGTTTTTCACTGGAATAGGAAATAAGCTAAACTGTTTGTAAGACTTTTCGAATACGCTAGTAAGGTCGTTGTCTGTGATATCAATTGAATTAACCGTTTCACAACTATTTGCATCAGTTACGGTAACCGAGTAGCTGCCAGCACATAAGCCTGTAACTAATGAATCGCTAGCGTTGTTACTCCACAAATAAGAGTAAGTTCCAGTTCCGCCAGAAACATTTACAGCCGCACTTTCGTCACAAGTACCGTCGTTATCGGTAATTTGATACGAGCTATCCACCTTTAATATAGTTGGTTCGGTTAAAGAGATAGAATCAATTTTTAGGCAACCATTTGCATCGGTTACGGTTAATACATAGTTGATGCCCGCACTTAAATTAGAAACTACTGAATCGGAATTGTTATTCGACCAAGTATAACTGTATGGTGGTGTACCGCTAGATATACTACTAACGATTCTACCGCTTGAATCGCCAAAGCATTTTAGATTTTCTCCGTTAAATGAAATCTGAGGAGCATCCGCATCGTTAATAGTTACTGACTTAACAGTGGAACATTGTACAGAATCAGTTACTGTAACTGAATAGGTGCCAGCACCTAAATTATTTGCTGAGTCAAGGGTTGATCCTTTGTCCCAAGCAAAGGAGTAGGGCATTTTACCTCCTGATAAACCAATAACTTTGGCAATAC
>CBFICO010000086.1:0-10522 GCA_965661115.1 Salibacteraceae bacterium | reverse complement strand
TATAGACATTGTAACTTACATGGCTTTTACTGAGGAACAAGGCGGAATTTTACGCGTACACCGTGTTGCGGATATAGAAGGTGAGCGTTTTGGTTTTGCGTTCCCTCCAAACAGCGATTGGCTTTCTATTTTTAATGAGTTTATGGTAGGTGGATTTGGTTTTACTGCCACTGCTGAGTACCACGCTATTCTTGACAAATACCTCGAGTTAAACGTAATTCGAGACGTTCAAATGCAATAGGCATTTTGGTAAAGCTCTCGGATAATACCTACGCTGGTGTAGCCAATTACATTTCAAAAAAACTGAAAGATCGGTTTACAGAAAGCGAGATTAATGTGCTTACCAATAATCTTTTTGAAGAGAAGCTGACCATAGATAAAACCGAACGTTTTTTAAACCCAAGAAATCAGGTCAACGAGGGAGCGCTTTTGGGTGTAATTAGAGCCGTGAACCGATTGCTTTTAAACGAACCTATTGATTACATTTTAGGTTATTCAGAGTTTTTTGGAAGACGATTTAGAGTTAATTCCGATGTGTTAATTCCTCGCCCAGAGACTGAAGAACTCTGCAATTGGATAATTGACGATTACAAAGGGAAAAATAAGTTGGACGTTCTTGATATTGGCACAGGTTCGGGTTGTATTCCCGTAACCTTGGCTGCAGAACTACCAACAACAACCGTGTCAGCTTGCGATATCTCAGAAGAGGCATTGGGTGTAGCAAAACAAAATGCTGCAGAAAATAAAGCAGAGGTGAGTTTTTATCAAACCGATATTTTGAGTGATTTTCCACCAATTAAAAGTTTAGACATTATTGTGTCTAACCCTCCTTATGTGCTCAATTCAGATAAGCAGGAAATGGAGGCTAAGGTCCTAGATTTCGAGCCTCATATAGCGTTGTTTGTTGAGGATAATGATCCACTCTTGTTTTACAGAAAGATTTCTGAGCACGCCATGGAAAACCTAAAGCCAACTGGCCGTTTATATTTTGAAGTACATGAACATTATGCTGATCAAGTTGCTGAGTTGCTTTCTCTTTCTGGTTTTTCTACCATTGAAATTAGAGAAGATGCTCAGGGAAAGGAGCGAATGGTGAGGGCTTTAAAAGCTTAATTGTTTCTTACTAGCGGTTTAGTTTGATTACATTCGGACGCTAAAATATACTGAGTCATGCAGCAACAAACTATTCTTGGGCACCCAAAAGGGCTGTTCATTTTATTTTTTACAGAAATGTGGGAGCGTTTTTCGTTTTACGGAATGCGTGCCATGTTGGTACTATATCTTACCAGAGCTACTTCAGAAGAATTTAACCCCGGAATGGGTTGGACAAGTGCAGAGGCGCTTTCCTTATACGGTACCTATGGTATGATGGTTTACTTTATGGGGATTTTTGGCGGTGTAATAGCCGATAAATGGTTAGGACAGAAAAAATCGGTTCTAGCCGGAGGTCTAATGATCATATTGGGGCAGTTTGCATTGGCGGTTGACTCGCTTACTATGTTTTATACAGGTTTAACCCTATTGGTTTGTGGAGTCGGTTTGTTAAAACCAAACATTAGCACCATGGTAGGCGGGTTATACAAAAAAGGAGACCCAAAGCGAGATGCAGGCTTCACCTTGTTTTACATCGGGATAAACATTGGTGCATTAGCGGCTCCTTTTATAGTAGGTACAATTGGAGAAACTATTGATTGGCATTTAGGTTTTTCCTTAGCTGGTTTTGGTATGATTCTCGGCCAAATTGTTTTTGTTTTTGGACGAAACCATTTGAGTCACGTTGGAAACCTGCTAAAACACTCAGAAACCGAATCGCATTTGGCCACGCAACCTTTAACGAAAGTTGAAAAGGATAGAATTGTTGTATTACTTATCTCATTTGTAATTGTGATTGTGTTTTGGGCTGCCTATGAACAAGCTGGGGGTCTTATGAATTTGTATGCTCGTGATAGCGTGAATAGAGTAGTCTTGGGTTTTGAAATTCCAACTAGTTGGTTCCAATCTTTACACGCATTATATGTGGTGATTATTGGCGCGCCCATGGCTTGGTTATGGCTGCGCTGGGGTAAAATGGGAAAAGAGTCGTCTGCTATTTTTAAAATGGCAGTAGGTATGATAGTTATGAGTATCAGCTTTCTTTTATTGATGGGTGCCGTATATGACGCTTCAATAAATATGTTGGGAAAAGCACCAATTTACTGGTTACTCTTTTCTTATTTCTTGCACGTAGTGGCAGAGCTAAGCATATCTCCGGTTGCACTTTCTTTTATAACCAAATTGGCTCCTGTAAAATATGCCAGTTTAATGATGGGAACTTATTTTGCTGTAACCGGTTTGGGGAATAAGGCAGCTGGTCAACTAGGGGTTTATGCGCAAAACGCAGGAGAAATGACTGCCTTTGCACTAATTGCATTTGCTTGTTTAATTATAGGAGTTTTATTGTTCTTTTTAGTGCGCATTCTCAAGCGCCTTGCACATGGGGCAGAGGAAGTAGTTCACTAAGCGTAAAAAATCGATAAAAAAAAAGCCTCAACAAATTGTTGAGGCTTTTTTTATGCTTTGCAAAATGAGAATTATCTATTCTCCATTTTTTCCATTTCCTTGTCAAAAGTTTCTTTGAACTTTTCGTAGTTATAATCAATCTTAAGGTTTTCGTCTTTCTTCAGTTGTTCGTTGTATTTTCCAACTAACTCATCACCAGAAAGCTCAATTGCTACGTAATACTTGAATTTACCTTCAGTAGTTTTAGTAACCTTTTCGCAGATAGTTTTAGTTCCACTTAAAGATTGGTTCACTACCGTTCTAGCATTAGACTCAAAACGCTCTAGAACTTCTTCTTTGTTGTTGAACTCAGAAGACTTTACGTAGTTATCGCCAACAACTTTCATTGTGGTGTTAATGTCACCAGCAAGCTGTTCTTTAGCAGCTGACATTGCTTTTTTACGTGCAGTCATTTGATCTAAACTTTCGCCAATCGCGTTAGCACGGAAATACTTTTTGTTTGAGAAGTAATCAGGACCAGAACAGTACTGAGTTAATAAAACTTCAACTTCTTTTTTAGGAGTAGATTTTTTGTTTTTGCAAGACGTAAATGATACCGACATAGCTAATAATGCCAATGATGCAATAGAGAATAATCGTTTCATAGTTTTTACTTTATAATGTTATACGTTTTGTTCGAAATACCAATTTCAATGCCAAAGTTATTCAGTTTTCCTTTTTTTACCAAATAGTCGTCTTTTCTTTTTGGGTTCTTGAAAAAACAAGAGTATTAAAACTGGTAAAAAGAAAAGGTCACTCAGCACGGCAAACAGCAGAGTGAGACTAACTAAAAGTCCAATATAAAAAGTACTAGAGATAGCAGAACCTACAAGAATTAGAAAGCCGCTACACAAAATAAGGCTGGTGACAATTATTGCCTTTCCAGTTGAGAGATAGGTCCTTTTTAACGCGTAAACCATACTCTTTCCTTTGTTGAGCTCAATCCTTAGCTTACTCATAAAGTGTATGGTGTCATCTACCGCAATACCGAACGCAATGGCAAATATTATTGATGTTGAAATTTTAATGTTGATACCAGCTAAGCCCATTAAACCAGCAATTACAACCAACGGCAACAAGTTTGGTAAAATGGCAATTACAATCATCCTAAACGATTGAAATAAAATACCCATAATTATGGCAATTATGATAAAAGCAATGGTCAAGCTGTAAACGATATTACTGGCCAAAAACTCGTTGGTTTTATCCACCAAAAATGGCATTCCCGTAATTCTGTATTCTATCAATTCGTGGTTTAGATTGGTTTGCATGTATTCTTTAAACTGTTTGTTTAGAACACGCATTTGCTTGCCACCGCCATCTTTAACCTTTGCATTTAGTCGGCCTTGATACTCATTATCTGCAACGTAGCTTCTTAAATTCACTCTAGGTAAACGGCGAATAGAACGCTTGATTTTCTTTAGTTCTCGCTCCGATTCAGGTAGTTTGTATTCTTCGTTCTTACCTCCTTTAATGGCTCTTCTAGTACCTTTAATAAAGGTGTTAGGTGATACAATAAACCCAGCCCCAAAAACTTCAACAATACCTTTTTCTATCTTATCTATTTCATTGATTACTTCTGTATCAAAAAATGAACGGTTAGTATCCTTAAGGCTTATGGCCATTTCAAAAGGTCTAAAACCAGAGAAATTATCTTCAAAGAAGCGGTAATCTTCTCTCATTTCTTCACCGCTAGCGTAATCTTCAAGGAACTTGTTATTGAATTCTAATTCGTGAATCCCCACAAAGGATACACACATTATTGCCAATACAGCTAAAAAGATTTTTTGGCGTTGCGGAACCAACCATAAAAACAGACGGTGCAATTTTAGCGTCCAGAAAGAGTCGTCTCCATGTTCTCCTTTTACCTTAGGTGCTTTTAAAAGATAGAGTAGTGCTGGTAACAGCGAAAAAGACAAGAAGAAAGCAACGTAAACCCCAATAGCTGTAATCCAACCAAACTCTTTAATTGGGACAATCATTGCGGTAAAAAGCGAAAGGAATCCAACTGCTGTTGTAAAGGCGGTAAAGAAGGTGGCTAATCCTATTTCTTTAAAAGCAGTTCCTAAAGCTTCCAATTTTGGTTTTTTCTTGCGGAGTTCATCAAGGTATTTTTCAACTATATGCACCACGTTGGAAATACAGACAACAAATAGAATGGTAGGTAATAGGGTTGTCATAAAGTTGATTGGTTTTCCTATCAAGTTCATAAATGCTACCATCCACAAAATGGTAATTCCAACCACAGCCATTGGTACCCAAACACCCCAGAAAGACCTGAACGAAACGTATAAAAACGTAACTAGAAGCAAGCAGGTAATGGACATGAACAGAATGAGTTCAAATTCCATTTTTTGGATGAAGTAATAGGCTCCCTTAATTTTACCAGCAACATGGGCTTCGTTAAAATTAAAGTCTTCTATAACCTGCTCTAAATCCTTAACCCGCTTATCGTTTTCTTTTCTGTCATCAGAAGGGGCAATCTTTAAAAAGAGACTTACTTTTTTTGCGTCATCAGAAAACAATGAGCCATTTAAACCTGGCGATTCATATATCCTTAAGGAGTCTTTTTGGTATAGTTCTGGCTGGTTTATATGAATGTACGCGCTCTTTATAACTCCCAACGGTCCAATTACGGGATTGTTGATGTTGGTTGGTGATGCAACTTTGGATATGTAATCTCGATTTTCAAGTGTTTTGGTCAGACTATCAAGTTTGGTTAAAAAGTCTTGCTTAAAAATACCTTCTTTGTTATTGATTCCAACTAGAAGAAAATCGTTGTCCGATTCAAAGCGCTCAACGTGCTCCCAATAAAACTGTAAATCTTCATCAGAAGGAGGTAAGAATTTTTCGAATTTGTAATCAAATTTAACACCGGGCAATATGGTTAAAGCTGCCAGTGTTATTAGTCCAACACAAAATAGGACTACAATAGATAGGGTTTTTCTTAACTTATGATTAAACATAAACAAATTAGGCCTGCAAAACTAATCGAAATGATTATCTAGCAAGGCAAATAAGCTACTTGCTTCTGGGTATTTTTACTTTATAAATCCATAAGTTTTCACCAACTTACTCTTAGCGTGATTGCAGTTTTTAGATATTCTTATTTTTGATTTTCTTTCAATATAAATTCAAATGAAAACCGTAAAACTTTTATTCATTACTGCATTTGCCTTGTGCATGTTTCATACCTCTGCTCAAGAGACTAATTATGTGTTAGTTAAGATTTACGAGCCCATTGCAAAAAATGGAGAAATCATAATTTCATATGGTAACGGGAAGTCAGAAAGTATTCCGGTTGAGAAGTTAGATTCTTACCACAACGAACACAATTCAAACAAATTGGTTGATGTGTTTAATCGATTAGAAAAAGAAGGATATACGATGATTTCGTCCTCTGCTTCAGGTCATGGTAATCCTGCTTCAATTTTGCATGTAGAAACTTTTGTATTTGGTCGCAAAGACTAGGATGCATTTTAAAGGAAAGATATGTTGGATAACGGGTGCGTCTTCAGGAATTGGAGAGGCGCTTTGTTATGAATTGGCTAAGCAAAAAGCTGTGTTGGTGCTTTCGGCGCGAAAAGAAGAAGCGCTAAATAAAGTTGCTGCCAAGTGTGCTGAGCTCGGTGCTTCTCAAACTATGGTAATACCAGTAGATTTAGGAAAAGAAGATCAGATTGATAAAGCTTTCGAATTGTTTTCCGATACATTTTCAAAAATCGATTTACTGGTAAATAATAGTGGAATTAGTCAGCGCTCCATTGCGCTTGAAACCGAATACGAAGTTGAAAGAAATTTGATGCAGGTAAATTACTTTGGATCAATTTATCTCACGAAAAAAGTGTTGCCTTTATTGGTTGCTCAGAAAGTTGGTCAGTTAGCAGTAACTTCAAGCATTGCTGGAAAATTTGGTTTTCCACTTCGCACTACTTATTCGGCAAGCAAACATGCAGTTCAAGGTTATTTTGAATCGTTACGGACAGAATTACTACCGTACAACATTGGGGTAAGTATTATCATTCCTGGTAGGGTTCGCACCGAAATATCTAAACATGCTTTAGATGGAAAAGGAGTGAGCACTCAGAAAATGGATAAGGGATTAGATGAAGGAATAAGTCCAACCATTGCTGCCAAAAAAATCACCAAAGGTTTAGTTTCTGGTAAAAAAGAAATTTTAGTTGGAGGAAAAGAATTGATGTTGGTTTACATCAGACGTTTTGCTCCATGGTTATACTATAGAATTGTAAATAAAATAAGTCCTACATAGCATTATGGGAGTAGTAATTAGTGGAATACAACAAATAGGAATTGGAATACCAAATGTTCACGAAGCGTTTGAATGGTACAGAAAACATTTTGGAATGGATATTAAAGTGTTTGAAGAAGCGGCCGATGCGGCGCTCATGTTGCCTTACACTCAAAATGAAGTTCGAAGCCGACATGCAATTTTATCGTTAAACAACCAGAGTGGTGGTGGTTTCGAAATTTGGCAATACACCAGCAGAACACCCGTAATGCCCGATTTTAAAATTGCAATGGGTGACCTTGGTTTAAATGCTTGCAAAATCAGAACATATGACGTAAAAGCTACTTACGAAAAGTATTCAGCAATGGGGGTAAACATCCTCACTGAACTTTCTGAAGATGTAAAAGGAAATCCTACGTTTTATATTATGGATCCGTATGAAAATATGTTCCAAATGGTGCAGGATTCTTATAAATTCCGTGATACTGGTGATATGACCGCAGGGCCTATGGGATGCTCAATTGGCGTGACGGACATTGACAAAGCATTAACGTTATACCGCGATGTTTTAGGTTACGATAAGATTGTTGCGGAAAAAGAAGGTGGCTTTGAAGATTTTAAAGGATTAAATGGCGCTGGAAACAATTACAAAAGGGTAGTGCTTACACATAGCAAACCGCGTTCTGGAGCATTTAGCAGAATGTTGGGACCTTCAGAAATTGAGTTAATTGTAGTAAACGATAGAAAACCACGCAAAATTTTTGAAGGAAGAGATTGGGGAGATAGAGGCTATATCCATTTGTGTTTTGATATTAATGGAATGGATGATTTAAAGGAGTTGTGTGCTTCTAGAGGATTTCCATTTACTGTGGATAGTGCAAACAGTTTTGATATGGGCGAAGCTGCCGGAAGGTTTTCATACATCGAAGATCCAGATGGAACCCTCATTGAATTTGTTGAAACTCACAAGTTACCCATCATGAAAAAGCTCGGTTGGTATAAAAATCTTAAAAACCGAGACCCTAAAAAACCGTTGCCAGATTGGATGTTGAAAGCTATGTGGTACACTCGAGTGAAATAATTAGATGTTAAGCTGACTATTAACCGTTTAGTTATGTTTATTAATTTACTAAAAGTTAATGATTATTCGATCCCTATAAGTCGAACATTACGTACCTTTGTCCCTAAAATTTTCAATCACTAAATGGCGAGTTGGCTTAAAATAATACTCTGTTATTTACTTGTTTTTGTACAAGCCAACTCTTACGCTCAATGTCCACAAATTATTGATGGAAATGGGGATACTAGCGCCACTCCACGGTGGGTGCATTGCAACGGAACGGCTTATACTTTATTTATTCAAACTAATCAAGCAACTGGTGCTTACACCATAAACTGGGGAGATGGAACCACAAGTTCTGGGGCTTCATTAGTACCTCCAGCAACCATTTCACATGCCTACCCAGCAACTTTACAGAATTACACCGTTACTTTTTCCGAGCCGGGAAAAGGTTGTACCATTACCGGAACGCTTGTAGTTGAGCGTCCCGTTAAAGCAAGTATTACAAGGCCTGCAGGTTCTGGGGGTGCAGCTATTATTTGTGCACCTAGTTCGGCAGATTTTATAAATACCAGTACAGATGCTTCGGTAAACACCACTTTTCGGTGGAACTTTGGTGATGGATCTCCAATTGTGACAAAAGGAAGTAACGACTCTGGGGTAACAACATCGCATACATATTTAAGAAATACGGTAAACTGTAATACCAAAGTGACATTAGAGGCAGAGAACTTCTGCACAACGGTTCCCTCGTTTGCTTCTGTTGGTCCAATTAATATCTACGAGCGAGACGATGCGGCTATTACTCCAACAGCTACTTTTTTGTGTTATCCTGATACACAGGTAGGTTTTTTAAATACATCAGATTTAAACTGTCGCCCAGAAGGAAATACTACTCAGCGTTTTGAATATTGGAACTTTGGTAATTATTGGGGTGGTGGTGATTCGTTAAGAGGATGGATACCTTTTGCTAATCCTCCTTCGCAAACCTATAATCTAGATTTTCCGGGAAAAGGTACTTACACCATTACCATGGTGGATAGTAATATATGCGGAAGGGATACCACAACCACAACCATTGTAATTGGAGACCCACCTGTTGCAGCATTTACAACTGATGTAGATACGGTTTGCGCAGGAAATCTCATTCGTTTTTTCAACAATACAACCGGCGCTGCTAATCAATCGCGCTGGAATTTTGGAGACGGTGTGTGGCGCACAAGAGGAATGTGGAATCAATATAGAACCTTTAATACTCCTGGAACTTATACGATTCAGCTGGCAGTATTTAATACCAATGGCTCACAAGCCTGTACTGATACAGTAAGCAAACAAGTTCACGTTTTAGCAGTTCCAACTTCTTCTTTTACCATAAATCCAAATCAGGGTTGTGATTCTTTATTGGTTGCAATTACAGAGAATTCTGCTGATGCGGCAAGTTTGGCGTGGAATTTTGGTGATGGAACAACTTCTACAAACGCTAATCCTGGAAGCCATTTTTATGATACTACAGGTAATTACACCATAACGTTAACGGTAACTCATGCAAATGGTTGTACCGACGCTTCTTCTGAAAGGGTAAACGTGTACAGTTCGCCAATTGTAGATTTTACCCCAAAAAATGTATGCGAAGATGTGCTTGCTTCGTTTACTGACAATACAGTTGTTCCTTCTGGTGATGTATTAACCTCTTGGGCGTGGAGTTTTGGTGATGGTGGAACAAGTACCGTTCAAAACCCAACGCATACTTACACAAATTCCGGTACTTTCAAATTGCAGTTAACTGCTAGCACGGCTTTCTGTAGCTCTACAGATTCGTTCAATGTTGTTGTAGAACCAAAGCCTACAGCACTTTTTACCATGTCCGATTCAATGGGTTGTTCACCTTTGGCAGTTACTTTCACCAATGCCTCCCTGGTTTCCTCAAATTACGTTTGGGATTTTGGTGATGGAGACACAACCCACCAAACCAGTCCCACTCACAGTTTTGTAAACTCAACCTCCTCAACGGTTTCATACACGGTTAAACTGTACGCCAATACTGCTTTTGGGTGTTCTGACACCTTGCAAAAGGTAGTTCAGGTTTATGCAGGTCCAAATGCTTCATTCACCAGCACGGCTGTCCCAAAGTGTGGACCTTCTGATGTTACTTTTACCAATACCAGCTCAGGTGGAATTTCAAATCATTGGGATTTTGACGATGGCGATACAAGCAATGCATCCAATCCAAGTCACACTTTTGACAATAAGACCATGTTTATTGAGGTTTACGAAGTAAAGCTAACGGTCACTTCCTCAAACGGCTGTGTAGATACCGCGGTGCAGAACGTTGTTGTCTATCCTGAGCCAATTTTCACTTTTCAAATACTCCCAGACTCTGGGTGTAGTCCGTTAAATGTTCAATTCCCCTCAATTACTGGGGCAGTGGCGTATAAGTGGTATTTTGGTGATGGAGACAGTACCTTCGGGCCGTCGCCGTCTCATCAATACGTAAATTCAACAACCAATAATGTTACCTATACGGCAACGTTAATAGCTACTTCTAGTTTTGGCTGCAGCGACACCAACACGGCAAGCATTTTAGTCCATCCTAACCCAACTGCAAGTTTTACGGTTGACGATTCGGTAAATTGCCAACCCCATCAAGTAAATTTTACCAATAATTCAACTGGAGC
>CBFICO010000085.1:0-10804 GCA_965661115.1 Salibacteraceae bacterium | reverse complement strand
CCTGTGACTTTTGTTTTAGATGGAACGGGTTACTTATTAAGTGGTTCTGCCAATGGAAACGTTATGCTAAAGGATTTCTACTCCTATGATACCAGCTCAAATACATGGACTAAAAAAACAGATTTCCCTGGAGTAGCTAGAGGGTTTGCTGAGGCAGTAACCTACAACGGTAAAGCTTATTTTGGTTTTGGTCTAAGTCAAACAAGAGCTGCACTAAACGACTGGTGGGAATATAACCCAGACACTGATTCGTGGAGGCAACTAGCATCGTGTAGTTGTTCTGGGCGACTGCATCCTGCACTTATAGCCACTTCAAACGGAAGAATTTATGTTGGAGCAGGTTCATCAAACAGAAACCTAAAGGATTTTTGGGAATACAACGTAGCAACAAATACTTGGTTCAAAATGCCGGACTTGCCTGGAGTGGCAAGACACCATCCATTTTACTTCGGTATTGGCACTGACGCATATATGGGATTAGGTCATGGTTCTGATTTTTTTCAAGGATTAAATCAATCAAGAACTAACATTTATCGAGATTGGTATAAGTTTAACAGCTTGGATAGTACTTGGACGCAAATGGGTACGTTTCCAGGAGAAGGAAGAGTTGCTGGTTCTCAAGCAGCCACTGCAGACTTTGGTTACGTGGTAAGTGGAGAAGACGAGACCCACAACAATTTTGATACTGGTCAAGTTTATCAATATGACCCTGTTCTGGACAAATGGACAGAGCAAGAACCTCACCCAGGCAGTAGTCGTTGGGCAACAAGCACGTTTATAATTGATAGAGTAGCCTATGTTGTAGGAGGAGAGGATGCCGACGGTGTAAGATTGAATAGCATGATTGCCTATGACCTTACATTGATTCCGAATGAGAAAGAAGCTCAGGAAAGAGAACGGTTGACGGCTTCGGTTGTGAATGTTACTTCAGAAGTAAATTACGAGTTGTATCCTAATCCGGCAAATGATAAGGTAACTATTCAAATTACAAATGCGGATAATCCCAAAATGATTATTACGGATTTATCGGGTAAAATACTGATAAACCTACCAGAAATTGCTGAAATAGAAACTATTGATATTAGCACTTTAAATGCGGGAATTTATGTTTTCCAAATAAGAGATGGTGAACATATAAAAACAGACAAGTTGATAGTTAATTAATTGGTTCAAAGTTAGAATGCAGAAGGGAGCTTAGGCTCCCTTTTTTTGTATAAAATTTTGGGAGATTTAGATTTTTTACAATACGTAATCTAATTGCTCAGATACATCTTTGCGCTCGAGTAAATTGAACTTTATGAGTACCTAATTTGTGTATTCAACGAGTGAGACTCCAAACTAAACACAATGCGAAAGAAAAAGGTAGTTACTAAACCTGAGCTTACTCAGGTGAGTGAGGATATACACCATGGTGTACCTCCAGAAAAATTTACGAACGGAAAAGTTATTGCACCCTCAAGTTCGGCCGCTGGAGCCAAAGGTGTAGCGGTTGCACTAAAGCACCTAACCAAAGAAGTTGGTGCCGACGCTGTGGCAACGGTAATGCCTAAAATGAATCAGTTTGACGGATTTGATTGTCCGGGTTGTGCATGGCCTGATCCGGATGAAAAGCGTTCCTTTTTAGGCGAGTATTGCGAAAACGGCGCAAAGGCAATAGCAGAGGAGTCTACTAAGAAAAAGGCTGATCCAGCTTTTTGGCAGAAACATTCCATACAGCAGTTGGTAAATTTTACCGATTACGAATTGGGTAAGTCTGGAAGAATTACCCAGCCCATGTATCTACCAGAAGGAGGAACCCACTATGAACCAATTGCCTGGGATAAGGCATTTGAAATAATTGCAAAAGACCTTAACGAACAACCTACTCCTGATGATGCTATTTTTTATACATCAGGCAGAACGAGTAACGAAGCGGCGTATTTGTATCAGTTGTTTGTAAGGAATTATGGTACTAATAATTTACCAGATTGCTCTAATATGTGTCATGAGAGTAGTGGTGTAGCGCTAACCAAAACTTTAGGTCTTGGTAAAGGTTCTGTGAAATTGGAGGACTTCAACAAAGCAGAGGTGATTTTGATAATGGGACAAAACCCTGGGACAAATCACCCAAGAATGTTGAGTGCTTTAGAAGAAGCTAAAGCTGAAGGCGCCAAAATTGTTTCTGTAAATCCGCTAAAAGAACCCGGTTTATTAAGGTTCAAAAATCCGCAAGGTTTAAGCGTGCTAAAATCTAGTGCGATTTCTGATCATTATTTGCAAGTAAAAATTAACGGCGATTTAGCTCTGCTGAAAGCCATTATCTACTTGCTGCTTCAAAAAGAAGAGAAAAAGCCTAATTCGGTTTTTGATAACCCTTTTATATTGCAACATACCGATGGCTACGATGCTTTAATTGATCACATTAAAAATCAAGATATAAATGATTTAGTTGCTCAAAGCGGTCTGCGTTTTCACGAAATAGAGCAAGTGGCTAATTTAATTGCAGAAAAAAAGCGCATTATCATTTGTTGGGCTATGGGAATTACCCAACACCACAATGGGGTAGAAACCATTCAGGAAATAGTGAATTTACTGTTGTTGAAAGGAAGTATTGGTAAGCCAGGCGCAGGAACTTGTCCGGTGCGTGGGCATAGTAACGTGCAGGGCGACCGAACCATGGGTATTTATGAAAAACCCAAACCTGAGTTTATCGATAATCTGAATAAGCTATTTGGCAAAGAGTTTCCAAAAGAAGCTGGGCTAGATGTTGTTGAGGCAATAGAAAAAATGCATCAAGAAAAAGGAAAAGTGTTTATAGCAATGGGAGGAAACTTCCTTTCTGCCACTCCAGATACTTTATTCACTGCCAAGGCTTTGCAAAACTGCAAACTCACGGTTCATGTTTCTACCAAGCCAAACAGAAGCCATTTAATTCACGGAGAGCATGCTCTTATTTTACCTTGTTTGGGTAGGAGCGAAGAGGATGTGCAAAAAGACGGTGTTCAGTTTGTAACCGTTGAAAACTCTATGGGTGTGGTGCACCAAAGCAACGGCGATTTAAAGCCAGTATCGGAGCATTTAAAAAGTGAAACTAGAATTATAGCCGAACTAGCTTCCAAAACATTTGGTAGTAACGATAGTATAGATTGGTTAGAGCTTAGCAATAATTACGATAACATTCGAGACTTAATTGCACAATCCATTGATGGGTTTCATGACTTTAATGCTAGAGTCCGGCAAAAAGGTGGTTTTTATTTGCCCAATGGCCCTAGGGAATTGAATTTTACCACACCGAATAAAAAGGCAAATTTCACGGTAAATCAATTACAACCAATTGAGGTGGAGCAAAAAGAATACTTGCTAATGACAATTCGGAGTCATGATCAGTTTAACACCACAATTTACGGTTTAGACGATAGGTATCGTGGTGTTTATAATGAACGCAGGGTGCTTTTTATGCATCCAAGCGATATTGAAAAGGAAGGGCTTATTTCAGGGGAAGTAGTTAACCTTACCAGTCACTTTAAGGATAAAAAACGTTTCGCATACCGTTTTGTAGTGGTTCCTTACGATATTCCAGAAGGGAATACTGCGGCTTATTTTCCAGAAACTAATGTATTGGTTCCAATAGATAGTACTGCAGCTGAGTCGAATACACCTACATCAAAAGGTATTAGAATAACTATTCAGAAGGCCTAACCAATTTTAAATAGGGTAGAAGTGCCTATAGTTGTTGTGGAGGGATTTTCTTCTTCAAAGCAATCTATTGCCTCAAAAGGCATGTACTCTAAAAATTCCTTTAAACTGGTAAAATACTCATTTCCATACTGTTGAGTCCCTTTGTAAAATACTTGATTTACAAGTAAGAGCTTGCCATGAAAATCACTTTTTAATGCGGTTAATATTTTAGTGAGATTTGGCAAAACGTACCAAATTATTTCACTGAACACAATGCAACCCGCAGATTTGTATTTAGTTAGATCTTTTACAATATCTCCTTGCTCAAATCTAAGTTCTGGAAAATTTTCTGTAGCTTTTTTTACCGCAGTTTCCGAAAAGTCAAAAGCTATTGGCACTATACCCGTTTCTTGAAAAATCCAATTGGAATAGTATCCTAAACCGCAACCAGCTTCTACAATGTTTTTTACCTTATGTTTTTTTAGGAATTGAATTCCGGCGGCTCTTGCAGCTTGGTTAGGTTGCTCCGATTGCATCCAAGGGTCTGGATGTTCTTGGTACATTTTTTCAAATTCACCAATAAACGTTCCGTCCTTTATTACATAATCGTGATATGTTTTCCTCTTATCCTTCATTGTAGAGTATTACAACTGGTTATGCTCATAGTTTATTTCAAGGTGTTTAAGTATAGATTTGCATGCTCTAATTGTTGCATTTGTTTTTGTTTGTCCATTTTGTCAAATGTTCTGATAAGCATACTCAACCTCGGGTTTTTAAGAAAAAATGTTCGGTGCTTATCCATAAAGTTCCAGAACAACCCGTCCCAAACCTGCTGCCATTCACCTTTGGCGTAGTCACTCATTTTTAGTACATAATTTGAGCTGCTGATATAGGGCTTAGTTGCAAACGTACCACCATCTGCAAACTGACTCATTCCGTATACGTTTGGAACCATTACCCAATCGTAAGCATCAACAAAAAGCTCCATAAACCAGCGGTAGACTTCGTCGGGATCAAACTCACATAACAGCATAAAATTTCCGAGAATCATTAAGCGTTCTATATGATGGCAATATCCGGTTTTTAATACTTTTTTTATGGTGTTGTCAATGGGCAAGATACCCGTATTTCCGGTGTAAAAAGATGCTGGAATTTTTCGCTTAAACTCCCAGTAATTTCTTGTTCGTGAAAAGCTCCCTTTGCTTACGTACATTCCCCGTATAAATTCTCTCCACCCTATAATTTGCCTTATAAAACCTTCTAGAGAGTTAATAGGAACGTTGTGCTTCTTGCCAAATTCAAGTGCGCTTTCAACCACCTTTTTAGGTTCAATTAAACCCACATTTAACATGGGAGTCAAAACACTATGGTTTAAAACCAGTTCACCAGAAACTATAGCATCCTCATAGTCACCAAATTCGTGAAAACGATACTCAAAAAACTGTTGCAACCATTTATCTGCCTCTATTCTTGAATAAGGAAATAGCACATTGTCGTTGATTATACCCGGATTGTCTTTAAAGTTAGTCTCAACATATTTTTTGGCTTCTGTCCAAAATTTATCAGGCGCTGGAAAATGCGTAAACGGTGGTGTTTTGCTTTTTGGGTATTTCTTTCTGTTTTCTGAATCGAAAGTCCATTTTCCACCAGTAGGTGAGCCGTCAGTTTCTATTAATATGCCTCGTTGTTTACGCTGTTGCTTATAAAAAGTCGTCTGAAAGAATGATTTTTTCTCTGGCTTAAAAAAGTTGCTTAATTCTGCTTTACTGTTTAGAAACAGAGGACTCTCGTATTCTACTAGATTGATGTGATGCTCGTTTGCTGACTCTTTTATTCTTTTAGACAACCAAAAATCTGTCGGGTCAATTATATGAATAGATTTTATTCCACTGGAAGCTAAATGAGGAATTAACACTCTAATGTCGTGTAAAGCTTCGCTGGAGTTTATGTATTGTAC
Organism: Salibacteraceae bacterium; assembly: GCA_965661115.1. GTDB lineage: Bacteria > Bacteroidota > Bacteroidia > Flavobacteriales_G > Salibacteraceae > UBA6770. The sequence continues at coordinate 5,190 of CBFICO010000085.1, read as the reverse complement.
TGAAATTCCTTTTTCACCCAGTTCTTCCGCAAAACACTTCATGCTGGCTCTGTGGTAGGTGAGCTTCTGTTTGTGAAACTTGTATTGAGAAAAGAATAAAAATTCCTCAACTAAGTACACGGTTCTTTGTGTATCAACAATAGCATGATTGCTGTGCAGTTGATGTGGAAAAAGGATGGTGACTTCCATTTAGTGTTTTGATTTGTTTCTTCTGCAACGCTCGCTGCAGTACTTTACTTCATCCCAGCACGCTGACCATTTTTTGCGCCAGGTAAAAGGCTTGGCGCAAGTGGCACAAATTTTTTGTGGTAAATCGGACTTCTTTTTAGTTTTCAAAATGTGGTAGTTCTTCAACTCGAGCATAAGGAAAAGAGTCGCTGTAGTTTAAGTGATAGTATGAGTTTAACCCTGAAATTCCAACAGATTGGGCGGTTTCTAAATTGATATAGCCGTTTTCAGCAAGCGCGTTGTCTGGAATGATTAAATGTTCTATTTGGCCAATAATCATCGTGGTGTTGGAACTTTTAATTTCTATCTGCTCAATCAGACTGAGCCCAATTTTTATGTGACTCTCTTTTACGAACGGCGCTTTAAACCCGGGAATAAACTCCTCTGTAAAACCGCATTGTTCAAACTCAGAAACATTAGCATCAAACTTTGCTGATGTATAATGAGCCTGTTTTTCCATACCTACGGGAATATGGTTGACCGTGTACACGCCAGTGGATACAATATTCTCGTAAGTATCTCTTTTTACCTCACCATGCGGGCGCATAATGAACCCTACCAAAGCTGGGTTACTCGATAAGTGAACAACCGAGCTAATAATGGCAAGATTAGTATCGCCTTCATTTGAGCTGGTACCAATTAAATTGCCCGGCTTAATACCTGTAATTGAGTTAATTATGTTCAAGCGTTTTATTCTATCGCTTTCTATTATTTCTTGCTTTGTTAAGTGCATTTATCGAGTTTTTTACGAATTGTTGGAGAAAAATGTATTTCTACTCGTCATTCCTTGCTTGACAAGGAATCTAGAAAAGCTTTAGATTCCTGTTTTCACAGGAATGACGTGATTTGTTTCTATACAATTTTAATAACCGACAATATTCTACAACTTTACTTTTGTTTGCGCGAATTAGGCCTCACGTGAGTTGCTAAAATTCGCTTGTTTTCTTGTTTTACCTTTTCGTTTTTGCGGTGGCTCCAGATTTTTGTTCTAGCCGCTTTGCCGCTCTTTTGTAAATCGACAATTGGGGTGGGGTAGTGTTTTCCAATTTCTATATCTGTTCCAGATAAATCGATAGCCGTTGCTTTCCAAGGTTCGTGAATAAAGCTTACCGGAAAATCGCGTAGTTCAGGAACCCATTTTTTTATAAACACACCATCTGGGTCGTGATCTTGAGACTGTTTAACTGGATTGTATATTCTTACGGTATTTATTCCGGTAGTTCCTGCTTGCATTTGAAATTGTGGGTAATGAATACCAGGTTCAAAATCTAAAAACAGCTGGGCTATATGGTGCACTCCCAAACGCCAATCTTGATCTAAGTGGTGACAGAAAAAGGATACTAGCATAGCGCGCATTCTAAAGTTAATCCAACCCGTTTGTATTAAACAGCGCATACAAGCGTCCACTAGAGGAAAGCCTGTTTTTCCTGTTTTCCAAGCTTTTATATAATCTTTATTTTTCGGTCTTTCTAGTAGCTCATAACCGCGATTGATGCAATCTGTTTCGTACTCACATTCCACTTCAAATTTTTGAATGAAGTGACAATGCCATTTCAAACGGGTTAGGATGCCGTTAAAACTGCGTTTGTTGCTGTCGTAATTCGAATGGTTTCTTATATGCTGATAAGCTTGTTTTATAGAGATATTGCCCCATGCCAAATAAGGAGAAATTCTACCGCAAGAGGTTCGACTTTGTGTTGGCTTGCTAATGTGGTAAGCGTAGTTTTTTCCTCTTTCTTCGGTAAACGATTTTAGATATTTCCAAGCATAGGTCTCTCCAGCCGGCTGAAAGCTGTTTGGGTACTTATTAAGCTCTTCTTGCAGTTTTTGAGGTAATTCAAATCCTGCGGTATCAAATTCTATTGGTCTGCTAGAATAGGTGTTGCTTATAGGAGGAGATAAAATAGTTTCAAACCATTGTTTGTCCCAGTTTTTGCGGTGATTTATGCCTCTTACCACTCCATTCATTTGAAATTCGTTCCAATTAATTTTGGCGGAACGCAAAAACTTTCCAACCGTTTTGTCTCTATTCCAAGAGTCAATTCCACCACTTTCTTGATAAGAAAACACAGACTGAATGTCATACTGCTTTGCAATGCTTTTAAAACACAAAACCGAGTCACCATAAAGCATATGTGCTTGTTTGTTATGCTCAGAAAGCTTTAAATTAAAATCGAGCAGTGAGTGATAAACGAATTGAAGGTGACGTATTCCAACTTCTGGGTGATTGATCAACGACTTGTCGTAGATATAAACTATTAGGTAGGGTAGGTGGCTTGACTCAGCCTCGTGCAATGCAGCGTGGTCTTGCGTACGAATATCGCGTTTGAGCCAAACAACATTTATTTGTTTTTTCACCCTTTGAGTTCTTTTTTGCACTTTTTCCAAAAAGCAAAAAACGAGCGGTAATATCCAGTTACATTAAACATCCAATCCCGAGCTTCTTCGATTCCAATAAAGTGTGTGTTAGTAGGGTGTTCCTTAAAAAATACTTCAGGGCCGAGTAGTGGTTGTAACTCTGCAAATTCCCCCACAAAAAGTTGAATGTTTTCAATGTTTTTTGACAAGTCGATAGCAAACTGAAGCGGTTTATTTGCAATTGGATAACGTTCAAAAAAGCTAGGTTCTAGAATAAAAACCCGATTTACGTTCTCGTCAGTGTGCCAATCTGGGTCTAGGTTATAGTAGGTATAAATGCAAGTAGGTTTTTGTTTGTCAATAGAAAGCACGGGTGATAAAGGTAGTAAGGTATCTAGGTTGAAATCCGAATATTCAGATAGTTCTGGTGGAACTTTCAAGGATTCAAATTGATCGTATTCGCAATCAAGGTAGCTTCCTTTTTGATTATCACCGAAGTATTTGTTTATGTTCTCTTGGTTGGCGTAATATTTTTTATTGGCATTGGCCCCAGCAACCCACTGCCAGCTTAAGGCATTGCTTGCCCAATCTCCGTCAAGTAAATGGGCATACATCCATTGCGCTGGCGTTAACCACTGAGATTGAGCGATATTACATGCCAAAGCCGCAACATACATTCTCATGTGGTTGTGCATATAACCGGTTTTGTACAAATCAGTAATCCCTTTGTCAATGACGTTGATTCCAGTTTTTGCTTCAATAATGTTGGTTGCTAGTTGATGATTGGTTACTTGTGATTGAACTTGTTTTAAATCGAAATTTATTTGGTCTCCTTTGGCCACCCATACCTGTTGCCAGTAATCTCTCCAAGCCAGTTCTTGAAGCAGTTTTTCTTTGTTTGAGGAAGATTGGGGGTGTTGTAATACAAATTCCATTACCTGTTTGGTAGATATTACCCCTCTAGAAATATAAGGACTTAAACCCGTTACCTCTCCGTTTCCATAATTTCGGGTAGCGGCATATTGAGCTGGATTAATTTCTTCAATACGTTGTTTGATAGACCCTAAATCGGTTGGAAAAATCATCGTTTACTGATTTTATTGTTTGATATGCTCCGCTGTAGGGAACATTTAAACCGGTTTATTTCGGAGGAGCGTTTTTGAAGGTGCTTAGAGCTTACACCACTATTTACTCGCTTTCTCCATAGATTAAATGACGAGCGCTTTAGCTCGCTGCGCATAAGTTTTATTACCTCCGATTCGCTTAATCCGAACTGATATTGAATAGCCTCAAAAGGAGTTCTATCCTCCCAGGCCATTTCAATCACTCTGTCTTTATCGTGTACAGACAACTTTGCCATGTTGATAGAACAAACAAGACAAAGCGGTGTTTAGAGTTAGAGGGAATTTATCGTGAACAAAATGCTATCGAGTAGCCAGTTTGCCACCAATGTAAGCCATAGGAATATAAGCAACTAGAAGGTCTATTGCTGTGAACCAAATAGGTCCGCCAATTTCGTTGGCCATGTATGCACCTCCTAAAAAGAAAACCCCACCAATTGCGTAGGCAAATTTCATTTTATTATTAGCAGCAATTAATGCCGCTAAAGCAGCTCCTACAAAAGTACCCAACGCATGTCCGAAGAATGGAAATATGAAATATTCGATTGTAAGTGTCGGCATTATTTCAGCTAATTGCTCCATGTTATTAGGGTCAAGTCCATCAACCGGAAAAACAACATGTCCGGTAAGAACAAGACCCATGTTGATTATACTGCCGCTAAACCAGCCAAGAACAACTGCCAAAATATTTTTAAGAATAGGGTGCATAGTTTTCAATTTAAAGAGTGCGCACCTAAAGTAAGTAATTGATTACAAGTACCGTACAATTTGCTGCAGGGAGTTTGGAAAACTCAAATCCTAATAAATGCAAATATTTACATGTATATACATTAAATGTAGAGATAGTTGGTTTACGTTTGCAGCAGAATTAAATCTATAAACTCTAAACAAAAAGAAATTGAAAAAGTTTACGACGATAACAGCAAGCGCTGTATTAGCATTAGGAATTATAGCATGTAGTAGTGGAGAAAAAAAAGCAGAAACTACTGAACCTGCTCAAGCTGCAGAGCCATTAGAAGCGGCAAGTAAAACAGTATCTGTTGATGCTGCTGCAAGCTCAGTTGAATGGAAAGGAACTATGATTGGCGTATACTCTCACAGCGGAAATATTGCGTTAAAAGAAGGTTCTATAGAGTGGAACGGAGACAACATTGTAGGAGGAAATTTTGTAGTGGATATGACTACCATTAATCCTGCCGATAGTGCGTACTCTGACGAAAATACACCAGAAAAATTAGTGGGACACCTTGGAACAGACGATTTCTTCGCCGTTGAGCAAAACCCAACTGCAAGCTTTGAAATTACGGGTTCTGATTTAGCAGCAGGAACTGTTACAGGTAATCTTACCATTAGAGGTAAAACAAATGCTGAAACAGTAACTAACGTAATGGTTGACGAAGCTACTGGAGCAATTTCAGGTGCGTTAACGTTTAACCGTCAGAATTATGATGTAGCTTACAAAGCATCAATGAAAGACATGGTG
>CBFICO010000084.1:0-10871 GCA_965661115.1 Salibacteraceae bacterium | reverse complement strand
GTTTAGCCAAGAAGAAGGCAATAGAATAGGGCAGGCCTTATGGGATTTTTTTATGTACCAAATGCACATACTAAAGAAGGTACATGCTGATCCGCATCCGGGTAATTTTTTGGTGAATAGCAATAGGGAACTGGTTGTTCTGGACTTCGGTTGCATGAAAACAGTTCCAGAGGATTTTTACATCCCGTATTTCGAATTGGCCAAAGAAGAAAATTTCAACAACCCTGAAATATTCAAGCAAAAATTATTCGAGTTAGAAATCTTAAAACCCTCCGATAGTGCTGCTGAACAGGAGTTCTTTACTGAAATGTTTCACGAGTTGTTGAGCTTATTTACACGACCGTTTAACTCCGAAGTATTTGATTTTTCAGATAAGAAGTTTTTTGGAAGAATTGCCGAACTGGGTGAACGTTACTCCAAAGACACACAACTGCGAAAAATGAATGCTAACCGAGGCTCTAAGCATTTTATATATATCAACAGAACCTTTTTTGGGTTGTACAATTTGCTCCACGACTTAAAGGCAAATGACATTAAAGTCAATAACTATTATCAATTTGTAAAGTAGAAGATTATGTTGGGTAGATTTTTTAGAACTAAGTCAGAAAGAGAAAAACTAATTGACAAGCGTAAAAAGCTTTTACAAGAAGCCTTTAAACTAAGCACCATTGACCGAAAAGCTAGTGACAGAAAGCACGCAGAGGCAGATGCTTTGTTGATTCAGATAGATAAGGCGCCGGCTTAGCGGAGATACAATATCCTTTCAATTTTTCGTTCTTTGAACGAAATGAAATCAATCCTTGCTTTTTTAATTTTTTTCTCGCTTTCATGGGCTGGACTTGCGCAGGAAATTGTGTACATAGGCGTACATAGCGGATTGGATTTTGATCAATGGATAGTAAATAAACGGGACCCAATTATTGCTCAAACCCCTGTTATTTCAGGTTCTTTTGGATTTAGAATTGGTTTTAACTTGAATGATTATTTTTCGATAGAATCTGGTGTTACTCGTAAGTATTATAACGAAGGTTATGGCATTTTTTTGATGCCTCAATCACCAAACTTTTCTAAGGTTAGTAGCAATACCACAACTTTCCAAATTCCAGTTGCAGTTCGGGTTAAAATCACCAGCGAGAATAAAAAATGGTTTTTTGTTAGTGAAGTAGGAGTTCATTTTTGCTCTAATACGGAATACGGTTTAGGTGCAAAGGGCAAAGGAAATATTCAAAGATATTCGGATACATTAAGATTATGGGAAGTATCTAATAAAAGCTTTACTCGAAATTTTACCCTGTTAAATGCTGGGATTGGGCTCGAATAGAGCTTGAAAAAGGAGGTATTTTTGGACTTCATGCTGTGCTATTACTCTGGTTTTCGCAGAGTAGGGCAAATTGATGTAAGCTACTCTCACAATAATCAACCAATTCAGCAGCTTCAGGTATCAAACAATGGAGATTATTTTTCATGGTATCTTGGTTTGAGGATTCCTTTCAGTGCTTTTAAAACTGATACTGAGGAACCAAAGCAAAATGATTTTTAAAAGAGTGTTGCTCTTACTTCAGCAACATCTGCAAATGGGCATTTAGATTGGCTGGGGTAATGTTTTGTTTTAAAACTCCGCTTTTAGTTGTGGCTATTTTACCAGTTTCTTCCGATACTGAAATTGCAATAGCAGATGTTTCTTCAGAAACCCCTAATGCAGCTCTATGCCGAGTACCTAAATCTGATGGTAAATCTTTTTTATCCGATACTGGCAAAACGCAGCTTGCAGCTAATATGGTGTTGTTTCTAACCAAAACGGCACCATCATGTAAAGGGGAATTTTTAAAGAAAATGTTTTCTAAAAGACGGGTGCTAAGTCGTGCATTCAGTATTTCTCCGCTTCCGATGTAAAAATCGATATCTGGAGAATTTGAAATAACGATTAGCGCACCTGTTTTGGTCTTTGCCATTCGGATACAAGCTTTTGCTATGGCTTCTGTATTTAAACTCAATTCATTTTCTTCTCTGGCGCCAAAATGAAACAGGTTTTGCTTGAAAATTCGATTATTGATGAAGTCGGTGTTTCCAATCATGAGCAAAAACTTGCGCAATTCTTGCTGGAAAACGATAATTAATAGAATTACCCCAACACCAATAAACTGCCCTAAAATTTCTGAAAGCAATTCCATGTTTAGGGCTTCTACAATTTTCCAAAACAGGTAAATACCAAATAAGCCCATAAAAATTCGGATGGCTAAAGTGCCTCGAACAATGTGGTATAATTGGTAAAGCAGCCAAGCCACCAAAAAGATGTCTAGTATGTCTAGAAAGTCTATGTGTATAAAGCCTAACACGTCTGCAATATTAATTGAAATCAGTAGGAGAGGGAATGTACCTAAAAATAATTAGTCATTATTATAATCCTCACTTCATTCCCACGTAGGCAGGAATCTAATCATAGCTCGTGCGCGATTTCATCGCGTTCGACAAATTCACTTTAGCTTTTTACAAGATTTCCGCAATGTCTCGTTCGATACTTCAGCTTAACGCTGAAACTCAGGATGACATTGCTGGTTGAGTACTAATGAATAAAGTTGTTTTCGAGTACTAACGATGGTCATGTCATCCTGAGTGTTCGCCACAGCAGACGTATAGAAGATTCATTACGATTTTTTTTAATTACAAAATCGACTCATCTAATCTAAAGAAATGACGATATTTTAAACTAAGTCATTCCAGAGAGCCTGTCTGCCGAACAGGCAGGGAAGAAGGACCAGTCGAGAATCTCATACTTAATCAAGAATAACCAAAAAAAAGTGCCGAAACACTTGTATGGTACCGAAATGAGATTCCGCACAGCAGTTTCCTTACGATTTTTTTCAAAAAACTACTCAACTAAGCTTACGGAATGACGATTAAAATGAAGAGAAATTTTTCGATTTTGTAGCCTAATCCAACTCTAGTTCATAACCAATGCCTATAATAAATTCATTGTCTGGATTGGCTTGGTTTAAGTCGTTTTGAAAACGGTAAAACAGTTCAAAGGAATTCTTTTTAGCAAATTCATATTCCATTCCAGCGGTATAGCGCTGACGGCCCCAATTTGCAAAACCTTCGTCGTATTCCCATGTGTAAAAGTGCTCACTGGCAAGCGACATTCTGAACTTTTTGCTGAATTTATGTGCGTATTTTATACGGAAGCGCAAGTCGTCTTCGGCCAATACTCCTCGGTAAAATTCGCGTTGCCACCGAAATCGAATATAAAAACGTTCATCTTTTGCTTTAAATCGGAGTGTGTTGTCAATATCAAATCGTTGGTTAGCTCCAAAGCCTTCTCCCCAGCGGGTTAATCGGTAATTCACTCCTGGTTTATACCAGTCAGCAAATACGTATTTGGCAGAAAACTCAGTAAAGTAGGTGCCTATTTGACTTGCGTTGTTTTCGAATCGAGATTGAAGCTCAGCACCTAAGGTTAGTTTTTTATTGAATTCTTTAGAAATAGCTGCTCCGCTCCATATCTGGAAATCTTTTTGTTGAGATAATCCACTAAAACCAGTAGATACAACCAATAAAAACAGTGCTATATTCTTCAATAACTTCAACCTATTTCTGCTTTTTAAAGAACACTCTAATTTTTGCTGAATCTTTTAAATAGTCAGCCTCAATAAGCTCCACGCGTTCAACGGGTCTGCCCATTCTATCTTCCAAGTCGCTTATGAGCAATTGTTCATTTTCCGGTTTTATGTTTTCAATCTTTTCGTACATCACATTTTTAATCTCTATGCCAGTGTTTAGTATGTAACTCTCTAAGAAGTACATCAATCCAAGCACAAAGAAGTTGGTGAAGAAAATTTCGATATAACTAACCTTTTTGGTAGATATGGCATTCAGTACAGCTATTCCAATTATGACAAACATGTAAGTCATTTCCTTTACTGGAATGGTGGTGGTTCGGTACCTTAGGATGGAGAAAACTGCAAACAACCCAAAGGCAAAACCAATACTCAGTTTGGTAGAAGCAAAAAGGTGGCATATAAAAAATACCATAGGACTAAAAACCAAGTAGCTAAAAAGGTATTCACTGTCTTTTCGTGTGGCTTTGTATACTTTTAGAATTATCCAATAACTCACCACCAGGTTTAAACCAAGACGGAAAAGCAACTCATATAAATCGTCGTTAAAAAGTTTTATTCCAAATAGTCGGACTGCATCAGAGTCCAATAAAATTATGTTTGCTAGTAAGTTCATGTTTGTAATGAATGTGAATGTATTTTTCTTAAAAAGGGTTTAAATCTATTGTGTTTTATATCGGGTCGGTGCACCAAAACGGCAGCACAGTATTTAGAAAAACTGCTTGGGTAGGTTTTAATTTCGCGCAAGGCATTTACAAAAATGCTGTTATTGGAGAACCGCTCTTGCTTTATTTCTGCTATGGCAATATTCTCAAACAAATGACTTTTACCGTTATAAACTCCTTCAAGGTTAATGTCTAAGGTGAATTTCTCTGTCATATCCAAGTTGGACATCGTTATACGACTATAATTTACGCCTATAGTCTCGGTTAAATTGTTAAAGCCTATGCCCACTTGTTCTTGTAAATAGTTTTCGGTCAGTTCGCTTTTGCTCCGATCAAAAGAGGGGAGGGTGATCCGTTTTTTAACGGTTTTCGATTTGTTGGTTTTCTTTTTAATCTCAAAAACAAAAGGACCTTTTTCTGAGTACTGCCGAGATCTAACTTTAATTCTGTTTAGATACGCTGCATGGTGCTGCCTAAAGAACTCAAAATTTGGGTAATCGAAATATAAGTTTTTATAGTGAAACTGAGGCTCTCCGCCAATTTCTAATACACAGACTTTATCTTGTAAAAGCGACAAAAACTTAGGAAGCTTATCAGCAGAAAACATGTATTTAGTATCCACCCGCGCATCGAAATCAACTTGAGCCAATTCCTTTAGATCAATGCTTTTGTATGAGCTGATTATGTTGTGTATTTCCTCCACTATGGATTGCGAAAATCTAAAGAAACAAATTCACCGGCATCAACCACCGAGTCAGTTGCAGTAACGTTTACAGTTTTTAAAACAGCCTTATTTCCACTAGGGCATTGCAAGGTTCTGCATTCAGACATTACATAAACCTGGTAGCTTCCTGCATTCAAATTGGTAAACTCAAATGAACCGTCAATACTGGTTCTTACGTCATCATTCTGTTGAGTGCCACTGCCATATATAATATAAACACGTTCGTCGGCCATTCCAGTAACGCCAATTGTGTCGTAATCGTTTTCGTTAATATTAACGCCAGTAACCTTTCCTTTAATTACTTTTCCTCCACCTTCTCCAGGTCCTGAGGCAGCCGATGTTTCGCAAACTCTACTCGAATAAAACGTTATCGCAAAATCGTCAACGGCAACTTCCTCGTCTTTTTTGCCCACTTCAATTTCTTGAACTACTTCTTCAATACCAGTCACGCAGTTGCTGCATTCGGTATAAGTATGAATTGAATATTTACCTGGCTGCAAGAACTCAAACTTATAGCTTCCGTCAGAAGCGGTTCTAACATCGTCGTCAATTTCACCAGTAGCTCCATAGCTGATGTAAACGCGCTCGTCGGGTACGTTCACAACTTTTTCAACCACTAGGTTATTGTCTTCGCAGATATAAGTTCCAGTTATTTTGCCCTTTACAGTAGCTTTTCCACCTTCGCCGGGTTCTTTTTTACAGGATACAAATGCTATTGTAATTGCTAAAAGTAGTCCGATTTTTTTCAAATTCATAGGCTATTTTTTTAGGATTCGATAGGTATCTTTACCTACTTCCAACACATATTTAACGGCTGGATATGCTGCAAAGTGAACGTTTGCATTGGCAGTTTCGATTTTCGTTTTATATAAAACTTTGTCCGTTTTATTGTCTAGTATTCTGATGTTGGCTTTTTCTAAGTTTGGATTTTCAATCAAAACCGAATAGTTGTTTTTGTTGAGTTTAATGGTCAATGAAGTTTCCGCTTTTCCTTTTCTATCACTCGCAAACATGCGACCTGTTTTATTGGCTGCTTTTGGGGTTGGAATTAAATAATCTTTCTTTTCTGATCCATCGGGTAAAAGTCCGTAGCTGATGTTTTTGAACTGTCTTTTGTATTTCAGCTTATGGCAAATAGTTCCGTTAGGATAAGATAGGTACACGGTTTCTCCGCTCTGCTTTAATTTAAAGTTGGTGTTTAGTTCTTTTGAAGAAACATCGCCATTAGCCCAAAAAACTAAATACTCTTTTGCAGCTATGCTGGTTCCAGCAGGAATCCTATACATTTTCAAAGTGTCTTTATCATCCGAGAGGAAATAGCCACTCAGGTTAACTGCTTTTGAGTCTTTATTATACAACTCAACGTAATCAAATGATTTTCCTGCGCCGTTTTTAACTAAGCCTTTGTTTTGAGTCAGCACCTCGTTAATAACCACATTTTGTGCGCCTACTGCATAGGTGAGCAATACCAGAGTAATGGTGATTAATGTCTTCATAATAGCAGTTGCTAAAGTAAAATATTGGACGATTAATATTCAGTTTTCCTTCGCTTAACATAAAATTGTTTTTCACCATAAATTGCTAGTAACAATTACAGAAATTCGCGATATGAATACAGCAGAACAGATTATCCAGTTTTTTAATCGGTTAGAAGCGCCAAAAGTGAAAACCAAAGGAGTAGAGGTGTTGAATCCATTAGTATTGGAAGAGACCAATAACATTGTTTCCACTTTCTACAAAAAATACTATTCAGACAACAATAAGCGAATTGCCTTTATAGGTATAAATCCTGGAAGGTTAGGCTCAGGCTTAACCGGAATTGGTTTTACCGACCCAGTAAACCTCAAAGAGAAATGCGGCATAGACAATAGCTTTCAGCAAAAACACGAGTTGTCTTCCAAGTTCGTTTACGAGGTGATTGATGCCTATGGAGGAGTGGAAGCTTTTTATCGAGATGTATTCATTTCCAGTACGGTACCCTTGGGATTTGTAAAAGATGGAGTGAATCTAAACTACTACGATATCAAAGAACTAGAAGAAGAATTAACCCCATACATAAAACAACAATTTGAACTGCAGTTGCCTTTTTTGAGACGGGAAGTTGCTTTTGTAATCGGTAAAGGAAAGAATTTAAAATTTCTTGAAAAACTCAATAAATCAGAAGGTTATTTTGAGCGACTTGAAGTGCTGCCACATCCAAGGTGGGTTATGCAGTACCGATTAAAACGCAAGCAAGAATTTATAGAAGAGTTTGTACAGAAGATTGGAGTAGAGGTAGTTTAAACATGAAATAGTAATCGTTTCTATTTTTAAACTTGTCAATTACCATTGTAATTGCCAATATCCTATAGCCAGCTGACCAGTAAAATAGACACGTCATTCCCGCGCAGGCGGGAATCTCAAGTTTGATTTAAGTAAAATTTTAAGTTGAAGGCAATCTATATTACCCACAAGAAAGACCACCTAACTTAACACATTGTTAATCGTACAATCTAGTTTGTCAGATTCTTTTAATCGTATTATTGCAATAAATAGATTAATATCCTATGGGAATCACAAAAACAGATCTCTTTACCGAAGAGCAAAACACCTTAGCTATCACCCTTAAAGCCTTAGGTCATCCTGCACGAATTGCAATTATTCAACACTTAATTCAAGCAAATGCCTGCATAAACGGTGACCTAGTAGAAGAAACCGGCTTGGCGCAAGCTACGGTGAGTCAGCATTTGCGAGAACTAAAAAGTCTTGGAATAATTCAAGGAACCATTGAGGGTGTATCGGTAAGTTATTGCATAAACCCAATTCGCTGGAAGGAGATAGAAGAGATGCTCAAAGGTTTATTCGAACAATTCAACATAAAAAATAACTGTTGCTAAAAACAAAAAACATGAAATTATCAGAATTAAAATCAACTTTAGAAAACCTTCAAGAAGTAAAGTTTAAACTACCAAATGGCGAGTTTGTGGAGTCACATTTCCACGTAACTGAAGTAGGTGAAATTGAAAAACGATTTATTGATTGCGGAGGGGTTTTACGTAAAGAAACTACTGTGAATTTTCAGTTGTGGTCGTCAATTGATTTCGATCATAGATTAGGTGCCAAGAAACTAAACGACATCATTGCATTGTCTGAAAAGCAACTCTCTATTGGAGATCACGAAATAGAGGTGGAGTATCAGCAAGGTACTATTGCCAAGTTTGGTTTAGAGTACAACAGTGCAGCAAAGCACTTTGAATTAACCAATAAACAAACGGATTGTTTGGCCAAGGATAATTGCGGCATTCCTGTAGAAAAACTCAAAGTGAAATTATCGGAGCTGGTTACTTCAGAATCAAGCTGCACGCCTGGAGGTGGTTGCTGTTAAATCGGAGCGAATGAACTTAGAAACTACCCTTACCAAAATCTCAAAGCAATCTATAAGTACAGAACGCCAGCAGATTCTAGATGTTATTGTCGATTACATCCAACAAAAGCAACAAGCAGGACAGGTTCCACAGCTAAACTTCATTTGCACGCACAATTCCAGAAGGAGTCAGTTGTCGCAGGTTTGGGCTTTTGTTTTGTCTAGATATTTTGATGTTACAATAGCTTCATTTTCGGGTGGGGTGGAAGTAACTGCTTTTAATGCAAATGCCGTTAAAGCGCTCGAAACTTGTGGATTAGATTTTAAAAAACAAGGTACTGAAAATCCAGTATACTCTGTACAGTACAAAGGCGATAGACTGGATTGTTTTTCTAAAGTTTACGATGATAAAACAAACCCGGAGAAGGAATTTGCAGCGGTAATGACCTGCAATCATGCAGATCAGAACTGCCCCTATATTCCAGGTGCTGAAATTAGAATCCCTTTGACATTTAACGACCCTAAAGTATCGGACGGGACACCAAATCAAGATGTTGTGTATTTGCACAGAAGCCTTGAAATAGCTGGTGAAATGTATTACGTATTTTATAAAGTTGCTAAGCAATGAAAGGAATAGGATTTTTTGAAAAGTACCTTACACTGTGGGTTTTGCTGTGCATTGCAGCTGGAATTGGATTAGGTAGTGTTGGAGGAGAACAAATACAAGTGATTGCTCAATGGGAAATTTCTCATGTAAATGTGGTGGTCGCTGTGTTGATTTGGTTGATGATTTACCCAATGATGGTGCAAATAGATTTTAGCTCGTTGTCAAAAATAGGAGGCAACGTAAAAGGACTGAGTTTGACCTTGGTGGTGAATTGGCTCATTAAACCGTTTAGCATGGCCTTATTTGCTTGGTTGTTTTTCGATTATTTGTATTCCGCTTGGATAACACCAGAACAGGCTGACGAATATATTGCTGGGGCAATTTTATTGGGTGCAGCTCCGTGTACAGCTATGGTATTTGTTTGGTCCTATTTATCCGACGGCGACCCAAACTATACACTGGTTCAGGTTTCGGTAAACGATTTGGTGTTGCTGCTGCTTTTTGTTCCCATTGTACAATTATTGCTTGGAGTTACCAACATTCAAGTGCCTTTTGATGTTTTGATAACTTCTGTTGTTGTTTTTGTCGTAATTCCGCTACTTGCAGGATATGTTTCACATACTTATCTCATTAAACGCAAAGGGTTAGAATGGTTCAAAAGTGAGTTTTTACCTCGTTTAAAACCTTTATCCATTATTGCGTTGCTTTCAACTTTGGTGTTGCTGTTTGCGTTTCAAGGAGAGCAAATTATTAATCAACCCTTTAATATTCTGCTCATTGCCATCCCGCTAACCCTGCAGACTTACTTTATATTTTTTATTGCTTGGTTTGCTGGAAAAGTTTTGGGTTTACCTTACCGAATTTGCGCACCCAGTTCTATGATTGGCGCTAGTAACTTTTTTGAATTAGCCGTTGCGGTGGCTATCGCACTTTTTGGGTTAACCTCCGGCACTGCACTCACTACGGTGGTGGGTGTGTTGATTGAAGTGCCCATTATGCTTTCGTTGGTGGCTATGGCTAAGCGGTGGAGGTATTAATGAGTTTATAGTTTTATGCTCAAGCCGCAGGGCTTTCCCACAGCTCCTGCGAGATTGTATCTCGTAGTATTATCAGCTGCAAAGCAGCTGAGAGGTTTATATTTGAAACCAAGGAATTAAATTATGTTGATTTAAAGGTCGAACGCGAAGGGATTCGCGCACGAGCGGGAGTTTATTTAGATTTCTTTTTGGAAAATAAAATTTGATTGCATGTCTCGATTTCTTGTTATCGCCCTGATTCTATCAGGTTATGCTAATGGCCAAAATATAATCAGAAATGGCGATTTTGAAGACTTTTCGGAATGTTATAAACATTCGGGTTACAATAGTAATGGTAAGCAACTTAAAATATTGGACTCTTGGAATTCGGCAAATATGTCATCACCTGATTATTATAATACTAGTTGTCCAAAAACCTTAAATCATTTAAAGAAATATAGAAGTCCTGAGCCAATTAATGGTCAAGGGTTTGCGGGTATAGTAATTGACCTAGAAAATAAATCAGCATACAAGCAATACAGAGAATATCTGCAGAATACACTTAAAGAACCTCTTGACACGTCCATGAACTACTGCTTGGAATTCAGCATAATGATGCTGAAAGGTGCACCATATGGAATAAGCGAATTAGGTATAAAGTTTTCAGAAAATCCTTTAAAATGTAAGAAAAATGCTTCTGTATTACAGATATTACCAGACATAGTCGTTTCACTGGAAGATGTCAGACCGGGTGAATGGGCAACAATAACCTATAGCTTTCAACCCAATACAAAAGGAAGATATATGACAATAGGAAGTTTTAAAGACAATCAAAGTTGTGATTCCACCCATTACAATGATAGAATTTTAGAGGAGTTTGCGTATTATTTCTTAGATAATTT
>CBFICO010000083.1:0-10911 GCA_965661115.1 Salibacteraceae bacterium | reverse complement strand
TAAAAGAATTATACAGATTGCGCCACTTGCGTTTATGCGTGGTAGGACTTTAGATAAAGCTTTTGTAATACTAGACGAGGCGCAAAATGCGACAGAATCGCAGTTAAAAATGTTCTTAACCCGAATGGGTAAGTCTGCTAAATTTATTATTACTGGTGATATGAGTCAGATTGATTTGCCTCCGAAGCAAAAGAGTGGGTTGATACAGGCTAATAAGTACTTGCAAGGAGTAGGTGGAATTGCGTTTATTTACATGAAAGGAACTGATGTAATTCGACATAGATTGGTAAGAAAAATTATCGATCGATATCAAAAATTTGAAGATTCTAAAAACAAACGAAAATGAGTAATACACTCGGTACAACCAATTTTAAATTTCCAGGTCAGTTAAATCATTACAAGGGCAAAGTAAGGGAGGTTTATACACTAGAGAATAATGTTGTGGTAATGGTTGCAAGTGACAGAATTTCCGCTTTTGACTACATCTTACCTAAGGGAATCCCATTTAAAGGGCAGGTGCTCAATCAGATTGCTGAGCTTATGCTTGATGCAACGAGTGATATTGTTCCTAATTGGAAAATGGCAAGCCCAGATCCTAGTGTAACCATTGGTAAAACATGCAAAGTGTTTCCAATTGAAATGGTAATACGTGGCTATTTAGCTGGGCACGCTTGGCGAGAGTATAAGGCTGGTAAACGCATTTTGTGCGGTGTTGAAATGCCTGATGGAATGCAGGAGAATGATAAGTTTCCAGAACCGATAATAACCCCAGCGACGAAAGCTGAAGAGGGGCATGATGAGGATATTTCAAGGGAGGAAATCATAAAACAAGGTATTGTTTCAGAGGAGGATTATGTGCGGTTGGAGCAATATACTCGTAAACTTTTTCAGCGTGGCTCTGAGTTAGCTGGCAAAAGAGGTTTGATTCTGGTAGATACAAAATACGAATTTGGTCGTGATGCCCAAGGTACGATTCGATTGATTGATGAGATTCATACACCAGATTCTAGCCGATATTTTTACGCTGAAGGCTATCAAGAGCGTCAAGAACGAGGCGAAAAACAAAAGCAGCTATCTAAGGAGTTCGTACGCGAGTGGCTAATGGAGAATGGATTTCAGGGGCTTGAAGGTCAAACTATGCCAGATATGCCAGATGAATTCGTTCAGTTGGTTTCAGAGCGTTATATAGAGCTTTTTGAGAATATTACGGGTAAAACCTTGGTGCGTGCTGATATCTCAGGAATTGAGGCTAGGGTAGAGCAGAATGTTTTAAACTGGTTACACAACAATTAGTCTGTTGGATACCGATAGGCAATTCAAAAACTATTTACTTGAGATTTCCGGTGCTTCCGATGTGGAGGAAGTTGAGGTAATTCAAACCCTGTGGAGTGGCTATGGCAAAATAGTTAGGCTAAGGTTGTCTGACGCCAAAATAGAAACCCTTGTTGTAAAGGAAATTCAAGTTAAAAACACACAAAACCACCCTAGGGGCTGGAATACAAATTTTTCTCAGCAGCGTAAAGTACAATCCTACCAAGTTGAGCAGAACTGGTATAAAAATTACGCCAATTCATGCTCTGAAAAGCTTCACTTACCTAAGCTTATTGGATTAATTCAAATATCTGATAAGCAGTATATTGTAATGGAGGACTTGAATAAAAACTTTTCATTAGTTAAGCAGTCCATTACTATCTCAGAAGTAAAGCTTTGTTTAAAGTGGTTGGCTAATTTTCACGCACAGTTTTTAGGTGTTGAGCCAAAAGGATTATGGCCAATTGGTACCTATTGGCATTTGGCAACTCGACCAGATGAATTGGAAAAAGTAGAAGATGTCGAGTTGAAATTAAAAGCCACTAAAATTGATGAAAAGCTCAATAATTGCCAACACAAAACTTTGGTACATGGCGATGCTAAGTTGGCGAATTTTCTATTTTCAACAGCAGAGAATTCAGTAGCTGCAGTTGATTTCCAATACGTTGGTGGAGGCTGTGGAATTAAAGACGTTTCCTACTTTTTAGGCAGTTGTTTGGAAAATGACAAATTGGTTGACTATGAGCAAGAGCTTCTGAGTTGTTACTTTAATGAGCTAAGAAGGACTTTAACTCCTTCTATTACAGCTATTGAACTAGATGCCTTAGAGGTGGAGTGGAGGGAATTGTACGATTATGCATGTGCGGATTTTACTCGCTTTTTGTTGGGTTGGGCGCCCGAGCATTACAAAGTGAATGGTTATAGTAAAGCTAAACTCAAAAGCGTATTAAGTTTAATGTAAAACCGCTTTAGCTTTACTATTTTTAAAGAGCTGTGCAACCTAATTTTTTTCATTAATTCATTTTGTAAGTGAAGAATGTATCATATGCCGAGACTTAAAAGTTGAAATTGGTTTTTTGGATCTACAATAAATGAACGGACAAACGTTAGGGTCGATTATGGTTGGAAGGGACCCTCACGTACACCAAAGTTCTCAAAATAAAGAGTTGGTAATGGCTGGAGGGACCCCTCATAATGTAAACACAGCCAATTTCAGGCGCCAACATTATTTCGACGTTTCGAAAATCCTCTTTTAGTAGGTAATTTTCTTACATTCGTGGCATAATTAAATTCCTAAAAGGCATAATTTGAATCCTAAAGACATAGGAAGTGTAATATTAACGGTGCGAAAAGAAAAGAATATTTCGCAGAGCTACCTGGCTAAACAATGTAATTGCGTGCAATCAACCATCGCAAGAATAGAAAGTGGACAGCGCTTGCCAAGTATTAATTTAATAGATAAAATTGGAAAGGTACTCGAGATAAATCTCATAGCATTGTTAGGAGATTATCATAAACCGAAGGAAAGTTTTTCGAACACTGATGTAGTCGCTCAAATGAATTTGTTTTTAGCCAATGCCAATAGGGTTTTACAACAATTACAAGAAAGAAATAGCGAGCTGGAAAAGGAGTTACAGGCGATTAAAAAAAAGTTAGAGATGTAACCAACAAGGTTACACGATAACTTAGTTGATCATGTAGTTATTCAGTGCTTCAACCATACCAAGTAGCAATTCTTTATTTTCTGAGTTATCCATAATTGCATCTTTTATTATGGTATTTGCTTCGACAATTTGCTCATCCGTTGGTGCGTTTTTAAAGGACTCAATTATGGTAAGGCATTCTAAGCATACCATATAATCCGATTTGATGGCTATGTTTACCAATTCCTCTAAATACGGCAAAGCATCTAGTCTGGATTGCCAAAAAACTTGAAGAATAAAAACTCTAATCTCTTCATACTTTTTATCTGAGACTGCATCAATTAGGGGTTGTGCTGCGTCTTGGTCTTTTAAATCGTTTAGCAAGTTTATAACCGTACTAAAGATGTTGTCGTTTTCGGTAGCAGACAATAAATCGAGTAGAGGACTAATCATAGCCGCATTACCGGTTTCTCTTAGCTTTTTTATCGCTTTTATAGTTTTTTCTTCATCGTTTGAAGCAAAAACTTTTCTTAACGATTCCTCTTGTTTTGCTATTTGTGCCTTTGATTTAACCACGTTCATTTGTCTATAATTTTTTAAATGTCTTCTTGAGCTTCTGTTGCTGCTATTTTGATGTCAATTCAAGGAATATAGGATACATTAATTGTAGTTCCTAGCACCAAAAATGGCGCTTCCAATTCTAACCATATTGCTACCGCATTCCATCGCTAGTTTGTAATCCCCACTCATCCCCATACTTAGTGTCTTTAGTGCTGGAAACTTGTTCTGTTGTTCTTTAAAAAAGGTATGTAGTTCGGTGAACTCCTTTTTAACTTGGTTTTCATCGCTTGTATTGGTAGCCATACCCATTAAGCCATCTAATTTAATGTTAGGATACATGTCGCAATTTAGATTGGCAATCATTTCTCCTGCTTCTTGGTAGGGCATTCCAAATTTGGTTTCTTCTTGTGCTATTCTTACTTGCAGAAGTATATGAATAGATCGGTTGTTTTGTGCTGCTCGTTTTTGAATTTCTTTCACGAGCTTTTCGCTATCTACAGCGTGTATCAAATGCACAAACGGTGCAATGTATTTTACCTTATTGGTTTGCAAGTGACCAATCAAATGCCAATTAATATCCTTTGGAAGTGCCTCGTATTTTGCGGCTAACTCTTGTACTTTGTTTTCACCAAAATCTCTATGACCAGCAGCATAAGCTTCTTCAATGGCACTGCTTGGTTTTGTTTTAGAAACTGCTACTAAGTTTACGCCCTCTTTTATGGTTGCAAGTGTATCTTTAATATTCTGTGCAATGCTCATTCAAAAGAAAATTGTAGAAATAGAGTTGTAATTTTCAATTATCTAATCCTGTCCAAGCTTTTAATCAGAGCTTCATCCTTTTTGATACCTCTCATTGCCATGAAAAGGCTAATTATGGATAAAACGGGTAAAAAGCTCACCCATTCGTATTCAATAACTGGGGCAGTTCCTTCAAATAGGCCTTCTGATATAAAAGAACTTGCAAAAAAAATGAGTCCTACTAATGCTAATTGGGCAACTATTCCCAAAGAAACCAATCGGAGCTGTGTAGCTCTGTTTTTGTAATTAAACACAGCCGATACACACAAAAGCAAACTAAAGAGTACTACCGCACTTACGCTCATGTTTGGTTCTAGAAATATAATTTCAGTGGTGTCCTGATAAAAAAGTCCCGTTGCTCGCAAAAAATAAAGGCTTTCGTTAACCTCAAAATAGGCGAAGGTGGTAAAGGCAAAAACTAAGGTTACAACTGCGGCTATTGCCAAGTAAATAGATTGAACGCGTTGAATCATGCTAATAATTTGCTGCAAAAATAGACATTCGTCTAGGCTGAAGCAGAGGCATTGAACTTTCTTTGTTTTAATGCCTTAAAATGCTCAAACCAACCTAACCGGTCTGAGTTTCTGTAAAGCAACCAAACTACAATTGGCAAATAAAACTCGTTGAGGTTTTGAGGGAGGAATGGCCAAGTTAACAAGCAGAGTAGGAGTAAAAAGTTTAACAGCTGCATGGGGTATTTAAAGATTGCAGATTTACTCCAAATTATTAATCCAATTCCAAATGGAATGTAAAGCGACATTGCCCACAGAATATTCCAATTTGGCCGTGTTCCGTTATGGTCTGTAACAAACCACAGGAAGAAAACTAACCAACCTGCAATACCTATTATAAAGTAGAGCAGACCGTCGAAGGTTCCAATTAGCCATTTCTTTTTGGACCTTAGAATAAGGTTGTGCAGCAGAATAAATCCTATAAAAAACACCAGTGGGTGAAACCAATTAAAACCCTCTTGCACAACAGGCCGTGCATCAACAATAAGGTTGTTTGCTTTTACAAGTTTTACTGAAGTTCCGTTTTGCTGGATAGTAGCTCTATCAAATTCATCCATTAGGTAGTCGGGTAAAAACGTTTTTAGACGGGGTGTACATTCTAAATCGCAAGGCGTTCCAAGGCCTAAGTCAATACCAGCATCCGACCAAGGCATTTCGGCTAAGTATAGATCAATCATATTGCGAAAGGTTTTGGTGTTTTCTTGAACTATATAATTGTATTGCAATTGGTTACCCAAAATATTTTCAAAAACATCTCGCGGTCGAGTGCTGCAATTATCATAAAAGAAATCGTAGAGGTAATACGCGTTTTCTGGCTGACTGTTTTCTACTAGAAACTCAAAAACTTGTTGTTTTTGCGTTGAATCTAAATTTAATACTTGTTCTCTTACCCAACGATTTTCATATTGATAGCCAGCTACAAATCGGTCGTAAGGTTCAATGGATAACCTGTAATTAAGTTTACCCATGGTGAATTGGAAGTAGAAATCATCAGAAAACGCAAAAGTTCCGTAGTTAAATGCTAGGTCGAAGTTTTGCTCAGGGTCTTTAACTCTAATGGCGGTATGTCCAAAAATAGAGTAGAGGTCGTTCCCAGGACCTACGGTAAGTAAGCAGATTTTTGATTGAGAGGATAATGGTTTTACTTGACTATTTCCGAATAGGAAGCTGCTTAGTAGAAATGTTAGCAGTAATCCTTTAATCATCGTCTTCATTAAAATGGCGATTTAAAATCATTCAATTTGGGAAAAGTTAAATCGCGGTCGGAGTGAATACCATTAGAAGTTGGCCAATCGTACCCAAAAGAATTGAATAGAATTCCACCATCGTTTTTAGGGCTATGCACCGTGCTAGTTAAATATACCATACAAGTATTGTCTTCTTTAACGTAAAATCCGTGTGCCGTTCCTTTGGGTAGATACACTCCTTTTGAATTGGTTCCAGTTAATTCTACTGTATGATACTGACCGTAGGTGGGTGAGTCCTTTCTGATATCGAGTATAACATCGATTAAACTACCAGAAGTGCAGTAAACAATTTTTTCATGGTCGTCTGGTGGAACTTGAAAGTGCATTCCACGGATAACATTTTTGTTGTTTACCGAATAAAAACTTTCTCTAAACTCGGTTTGTAAACCATGTTCCGCCAATTTTTCGGCGTGAAATGTTTTTACAAAAGCACCTCTATCGTCTCTGACCGAAAAAAAATCAATTTCGAATACGCCTGGAATGAGTGATGGGATAAAGTTGGTCATTATCGTTCAAAAAATTGTGCAATTTGTTGTTCTGTAAATTGCTTTATGTCTTCTCCGTCTTTCGAGGCTTTGTACCAAGCTATGGTTTCTTGAACTGCTTGTTTCGCGTTGTATTTTGGCTTCCAATCTAGCGCTGACTTTGCTTTTGAAATATCTAATCGTAATAAACCAGCCTCGTGTAGTTTATTAGGATTGGCACTGATATCGAAGTTTCCAGAACCCCAGACATCAATGGCCGCATCAACCAATTCTTTCACTGTCATGCGCTCTTCTGGTTCTGGACCGAAGTTAAATGCGGAAGCAAACTCAACTGGATCTTCTTGCATTTTGGCTCCTAACACCAGATAACCGTTTAATGGGTCTAGAACGTGCTGCCAAGGACGAACAGAATCTGGGTTTCTAACCAAGATGATTTCATCGCTAGAAAGAGCTCTTGCAATATCTGGAATTATTCTATTCTCGCTCCAATCGCCTCCGCCAATAACATTACCCGAACGCACAGAAGCAACAGACATTTTATGTTCATCGTATTGCTCTGGGTTAAAGAAAGAAAGTCGGTAACTGCTTATGGTTAACTCGCAGCAGGCCTTTGAATTACTGTAAGGGTCGTAACCGCCAAGAGCTTCGTGCTCAACGTAAGGAGCCTCTCGTTCTTTGTTTTCATACACCTTATCGGTGGTTATCATTATGCCTTTACATGAGTTTTTAAGTTCGCGCATTGCGTCTAACACATGCACAGTTCCCATTACATTAGTCTGAAAAGTTTCTACTGGATTTATGTACGAATCAATTACCAAGGCCTGAGCAGCCATATGAAAAATAAAGTCGGGTTGAAACTTGTCAATTTCTCGGTGTAATTTTTCTCGGTTTCTAATATCACCAATTACACTGTCGCAATGCAACTCTGCTCTAACTTGATGATAAAGGGCATTATGTTCAACAGGAGGAAGGGAGTAGCCTTTTACTTCTGCTCCTAATTGTTTTAGCAACAAAACCATCCAAGTTCCTTTAAAACCTGTGTGACCGGTTAAGAAAACCTTTTTTCCCTCGTAAACTTTTTTTAGTGCTTCAAAAGTCATTTGTAATTGCTTACCAGTTTTTCCATTTTGGGTCCGACTCCCACATTTCGTTCAATTGTTGGTTGTCTCTTAGCGTATCCATACACTTCCAAAAACCATTGTGTTTGTAGGCCATAAGCTCACCATCAGCAGTAATATCTTCTAACGGTTGACGCTCCCACATAATATCGTCTGCATCATCGTGTAAATACTTAAACACATTTGGTTCAAGTATAAAGAAGCCACCGTTTATCCAAGCTCCGTCTTCTCTAGGCTTTTCGGCAAATGCTTTTACGTTGTGATTTTCATCAATATCTATCATTCCAAAACGGCTGCCCGGTTGCACAATGCTCATAGTAGCAGTTTTTCCGTGTGCCTTGTGGAATTCTACTTGATGTGCCATGTCAATATCACAAACTCCATCACCGTAGGTTAGCATAAACGGCTCATTACCAACATACTTTTCTACACGCTTTAACCGCCCTGCTGTCATGGTTTCTAATCCAGTATCAACCAAGGTTACTTTAAATGGCTCTGCATTAGTTTCGTGCACCTTTACATAATTGTTCGATAAATCTACCGTGATGTCTGAGTTGTGTTTGAAGTAGTTTAAAAAGTACTCCTTAATCATCCAACCTTTGTAGCCCAAACAAACAATAAACTCATTGTGACCAAAAGCAGCGTAGCTTTTCATGATGTGCCAAAGAATGGGTTTTCCGCCTACTTCAATCATTGGCTTTGGTCTTAGGTGAGATTCCTCTGAAATTCGAGTGCCTTTACCACCCGCGAATATTACGACTTTCATGTGTGTTTTAGTCCTGTTTGTGAAGCAAACAAATATATCAATTTAGCTAGGCAGTGAGGGGTTGCGTGCTTGCTGTTTTGATTTTTTGTGAAGAGCTTTTTAACTATAGCTTCTCCTCAATCCTCGGCTTTCCAACTGCCTCCAAAAAGGCATTAAACACCATAACCAAACCGTGTACATCCATTTTGCAGTAGTTTACCAAATTCTCAAGTTCAGCTTCGGTATCTCTATCGTGGTTTTCGGTGCATAGAATTTGGTAGAGCTGAGAAGCTGCCCGACCAGATTGAACTTCTAGAGAGCTGTAATCTGTATTTGGGGCAACTGCCGGTAAAACGTACTTCATAGAAGAAAGTCCGTTCATTGCAGGTAAATAAAACTGTTTGTTTTGTATAGGTTTAGCTAAGTCAATAATCTTTCCCGAAATTTCTTTCAATTCCGATTCAAGCTCTGGGCACGAAAGAATTAGCGATTTAATTACTTGTTTTTCGGTAAGCGGGTCGTAAACCAAAATGCTGTTTACGTCGTTACAGAGCTCTATGAGTTTTTCCGCAAAGATTTTTCTTGGGTCATGTTTTGGAGGAGCAATGTACGCTTCAAACGATGGGTTTTCCTCAAAAGAGTTGCTTTTATATGCTGCAAACAAGAAAGGTATAATCTGAAAAGGTTTTATTCCTGAATAGGGTGGTAGAGCAGGTAAGTAGCCTTCAAAATCTAAAAATAGAATAGGGAATTCAACTCTACCTAAAAACTCATTGAGGGCGTTTTTATCGATGAAACCCTCGTTCTGTTCTTCAGTGATTTTTACCCCGGCCTGATATTTTGATTGCTGCAGCTGTTTCTGGGTCTTTACCCCATCATTCCACCATTTAAATTTGGTTTCTTTAGAGACATTGCCTAGCTCAAAAACTGAATTTTTGGGTACGTTTTTCCAGCATTGGCTTTTAAAATCGCAATCGTAAGGTGAGAGGCAGTACTCTCCAATTTCTGTTTTTGGGGCTTCGTGTTGCTCTAATACATAGTGCAGTTCACTTACTGTAACTCTAAGCTCGTTTAATGTTAGTGATAGCTCCTTTAAAATGTCTCTTTTTCGGAATAACTTTCTGATATCCAGTTCTTTTTCTCGAACGTATTGATTGTTTATGGTTAGAAAATAAAAGTGCTCAATTTCTAATCCAGCGCTAATCAATGTAAGTAATTGAAAAGCAGCTTTTTCTTTGCTTTTATCGGAGATTTTTGTGGAGGACTTTACAACGTATGCCGACCATTTTCCATTATTGGATCGCTTTAGATAATGGACATCACACATTAAATCTTTGGCATAGAATGCGGGGTGTGCTAATAGGCATTCTCCTTTTTCGATAGCCTGGCGAGTTGATTCTACTGAGGCGTCCCAATTTTTTTCTTCATCTAACCCAAATACTGAGCAGGGGTAGGGTGCTTGGTCAAACAATTCAGCAGCAATTTCAACCACATCGTGCGATGCCAGTTTGATAAGTTTACCCTCGTTAGAAATTGGAGTTTCTCTTGTGGGGCGGTTGCGGTGCAGCCAAAGTGATTTTTTACAGCGATTTCCCCTAGTGTATGAGGTTCTGCTTATTACGGTTTTAAAATTTATCAAGAGTTATAATTCTGCTGCTGCATTTGTGGCAAATTAACTGAAAATTTAGTGGTGATGCTTCAGCAATTTGCATTATTCTCCTTTACTTCGCAGGCACTAAACAACACCACTTTGAAACAAGGAAACGGAGCTAAGTTTTTCATTTTCGTCACCATATTGGTAGATGTAATTGGCATTGGGATTATTATTCCAGTTGTACCAGAATTAATTCAATTGCTAGATGGAGGTAACTTGAGTGAAGCCAGTGAAATTGGTGGTTGGCTCATGTTTTCATTTGCCATAATGCAGTTTGTTTGCGCTCCAATTTTAGGAGGGCTTAGCGACCGATTTGGCAGAAAACCTGTGCTGCTACTTTCCTTGTTTGGGCTTGGCTTAGATTATCTCTTTCATGCATTTGCTCCAACGGTTTTTTGGTTGTTAGTAGGAAGGATTATCGCAGGGATATTTGGAGCAAGTTTTACGGTTGCAACTGCTTATATGGCTGATATTAGTAAACCTGAAGAAAAAGCAAAGAATTTTGGATTAATTGGAGCCGCATTTGGGCTGGGTTTTATAATTGGACCAGCTATAGGTGGAATTGCTGCCCAATGGGGAGTGAAAATGCCATTTTTTATAGCTGCTGGATTAAGCCTGCTGAATTTACTTTACGGAATGTTTATCCTTCCAGAATCTTTAAAACAGGAAAATAGAAGACCATTCGATTGGAAAAGGGCCAATCCGGTTAGTTCTCTGGTAAACTTAAAACAGTACCCTAAAATTCTAGGATTGATAATGGCTTTTTTCTTAATTCACCTAGCAGGTAAAGCAGTAGAATCGGTTTGGAGTTTTTATACTATGTATCGATTTGATTGG
>CBFICO010000082.1:0-11366 GCA_965661115.1 Salibacteraceae bacterium | reverse complement strand
CCAACAGGTATTCCATCTCAGAAACCACCTCTGCTTTATAACCTTCCTCTTTAATTAGCTTTCCGAAAGCAGGTAAATAATTCGTTTTAACCGAAAAGCCAATATCAACCTTTGGGTACAACTTTTCAAAAGCACCTTTGAATTGCAACAAATTTGTACGCAACTGACTAAGATCCGCCAGATAGAACGAATCGTATTTTTCAGCTAATTCAATTAGTTTACCATCACTCAAACTCATGCTGCCGGTTCAATTTTGAGTTCTAAGAACGCTTCTAGTTTGTTTAAATAGGTTGCTATTTTGGCTTTTCTAGGTATGCGTAATATCAAAAAACCGTATGAATCTCTACCGTTGGTAAACTTTCGCACGGCAGTACCAGAGGGCTCAAAAAGATTTAACTCTTCTACGTAGTGCAAGAGCTCGGCGTTAACGGCTTTTTTTCGAGTGTAATTTAATATACCATCGCGTGATGAGGTCATAACCCATTGCACATATTTAAAATTACTGTCGATAGTTAGTTGGTAATCTTGAGGCGGTGCATTTAGGTAATAATCCACCGTCATTTTTCGGAGGTTAACACGGGTAACAGTCTCCAAAAAGTTAGAAAGGTTGTTTCCCCCTAATCGCGGACTCATTTCAATGAGATGCACACCACTTTCGTTATAGACAAAATCAACATCCAGAGGCCCTTCATATAAATCCAATTTTGCGCACACTAAAAGCACTCTGTCGATTATTTCTTTTTGCTGTTCTTCAGAAAATACTGAAGGGTACACATGTCCTTGCGTTGCAACATTCGGTTCTGGCGCTGTTAGACGAGAAGTAATGATGTGAAAAAACAATTTTCCAGCTCGCATAAAGCCTTCTAGAGTACCTTGCTCTCCTTCGTAAAATTGCTCAACAATTACTTTTTTTCTTTTCGAATATTCAAACGCCCGTTTTATTGCCGAATGGTCATTTTTAGTGATAATTTCAATCCCTTTACTTCCAGAAGAATCAACGGGTTTTACAATCCACTTTGAGTTTGGCTGTTGTTGCAGCCAATCCTCAAAATCTAACTGAGTAAAGGTTTCAAAAGTAAATTCAGGTTCAATTTCCTTTTTGTAAAAAGCTCTAAACTTAGATTTACTAGTCAAGGTTTCAGCGGCATGATAATTACATCCAATTAAACCCATTTCTTGGCTAACATGTGCTGCGGGGCAAACGCCAACATCGGTATATGCGGCAATTATGGCAATTATACCTTCTTGCTTAGCTACTTTTTTAATGGCAGGAATATCGGTAATGTCGATAAAGTAGTTTTTATCCGCAACGGGATGACCAATATTCTCCGGCACGTTGTCTATTGAAATAACGTAGTATCCCAACTCCTTTAGCAAACTAATTACAGGCAGCTGATTAATGGTAGCAGCTAAAACGATTACTTTCTTCATGTTAGTGCTTAGATTTTAATCGTTTACTGATAATAAAACGAGGGCGAGCTTTATCTTCTTTGTAGATTTTTCCGATATACAAACCCAACACCCCCATGTTTGCAAAGAGTAATCCTCCAATAAAATAAATGGAAACCATAACACTGGTCCAACCCATTATAGGCACCCCAAAAGCGTATTTCTTGTAAATGATGAATAACCCGTACAATAAACTCACTACCGACATCAAAAAACCAAATTGCACAGAAAAACGCAGAGGTTTATTAGACTCTGAAATGATTAACGTAAACGCCAATTCGAAAAGCTTTAAATAACTGTAGGAACTTTCTCCGTATTTCCTTTCTGCATGCCGCACGGGAACCTTTATTCTATCAAAACCCACCCAACTGATAAAATTGGTGTAATCGATATCTTGTTCTTTTAGCGTGAGGTACGTGTTGATTACCTTTCGATTGATAACCGAAAAATTGGCTACAGTTGGATCATTATCCAAGCCTGAAAGTATATTGAAAAAGTAATAAAACACTTTTGATTTCAGCACTTTAAACTTCTTATCCTGGCGCTCAATTCGCTGACCCAAAACAATGTCATACCCTTCTTGAGCCTTTTCGAAAAGCGTTGGAATGTCATCCGGTAGATCTTGTAGATCGCAATCCATTACGGCACAGTAATCTCCTTTTGCCTCATGCAGTCCTGCACAAATCGCTTTGTGTTGACCAAAATTTTTCGACAATTTTAATCCCACGACATTGGGGATTGACGTCATCATCTCTTCAATAACCGCCCATGAGTTATGGGGACAGTTGTCATCTACCAAAATAATCTCGTGTGAATCTACTACGCCAGATAGTGACTCATTTAAACGAGAACATAGCTCCACTAACGATTGTGGACTTCCATAGACTGGAACTACAACGGATAATTGCATGCATCAAATCTAAAGCATCCGCTTTTACAGAAAAAATGTGTCTTTTAATTCTATGAACAATGTGCGTTTATAAAGTTGAAGAAGTTTGATATTCAAACGGAATAAATTGTAGTGCAAATTCACGAAAACTCCTTTTTGCTTATTTACTTGTAAAATCCAAGCATATTTCTTCCTGAGTTTTTTGACGAAGGAAAATGAGCTGATAATGTAGTAACCTTTTTACGAATCCGCAATATCTCCTTCGATACTTCAGCTTATCGCTGAAACTCAAGATGACATTGCTTGTTTTTTTGCTTTCGACATTGTTTATGGCCAAAATAATAAGTCTAGCCAGCTTTAGGCGAAAACCAATAAATTACTGAACGTACATATTTTGAGCAGCCACATTCGATTGGTTAGTAAGAAACTATCCTTCCCTGAGGGGAAGGTGGCACGAAGTGACGGAAGGGGTAAAATAGGTTTGTACTGATTACTAATTAGTGGATTCTTTTCTCCTTAAATCTTTTAATGCTAGCGCCGCAAGGCTTTTCATTTGTCTTGATAGAAACGAAAAATCAAGACCGAACCATCTATTGCTAAAATCTGCTTCAGCTTACCTAGTCGAACCCAAACTTGCCTTGCCTTTTCAAGTCAAGTCTTCAGACATGGGTTCTTTGAAGGTAAACTTCATTGATTTTTACGCAATATTCGCTGATGTCAGAATAAGAAATTACTAAGCCTTATATAGAAGTACTAAATATTGAACTAGGTAGACGCTTTGAAGAGCCAGTGCTTACGTTCGGAATTGCATTATGCTAGTAATATCGACGCTAATGTCAGCCTGAGTTGTTTGAAGAAGGAAATAATTATCCCTGTCTGCCGAACAGGCAGAGAAAGAGACTGAGTTGGCACGGTATTGCAGCCCCTATATCCGTTACAAATTCTCATTCCCAGCCTAAAGTCGGGCAGGGATAAACCCCAATTCAGCAAATTAGTATCAAAGATAAAAAGAATATCTAAGATTCCCGTCTTCACGGGAATGACGATGTATAATTAAAACCACTTGTTCTTCAATACTATTCCCAAGCCAAACACAACCAAACAACTTATCACCCCATACCAAAAGTAACGATGGAAAAGGGTGTTTTTAATCCATAAAGGAATCAAGCGATAGTTAAACCGAACCGGTTCGGTATAGGTTAAAAAATTATCAATAGTATATTCCTCAAAAGCCATTAATTCTTGCCCTGTAAGCGAATGTGTTTGAAACGATAATTTGCCATTAGAATAATTCGCCATCAATACGGCATCCTTCTCTGCTCCTCTTACCGCCGTAATGGCATACGTTACATTTCCTTTGTTGTGGTAAAAAAACGAATAGGGTTGAGCGCCCATTGAGCCCCCAAACCAAAACACTCTTTTGGAATCTGGTATTGTTTGCAGTAGCGGTAAAACATCCTCTATGAAATTAGTTCCAAAGTCACTTTTGGTATTATCAATAAAGACTTGACTCAGCAAACTGTCTTCCTCCGCCCAAATCGGACGATGAGCGTAAAGCATCAAATAACTAGCATTCCCTTTATTAAATTCTGAAATCCATTGTTTAAGCGAATCCAATTGAGCACCTTCTATTTTGCTGTCGTTTTCTTCTCCGTCTAAAACAATGTGCTGAATTCCATTGGTAGAAAATCGATAAAATCGTTGCGCAATGTTATCCTCGTAAAAACTACCAGAAACGTCGTGATTGCCAACGGCATTAAACAAAGGTTTCTGCAACTGACTGTAAAAATGTTTTTGATAAAAGGCATGATCGTTTTTCACGTCTTTGTATAAATCACCCAAACAAACCGTAAAGTCAACCGAATTGAACAATTCAATATTCCCCAACACGGTATTGGCAGGGTAATGCGTCTTGTTGAATCCATCACCATAAAAATGCCCGCTAATTACAAAGGAATATTGATTCGAATAGGCAAATGAGGAATCTAACACCTGGCCATTGACTGAACTATGTTGCGCCCAAGCGAATGCAAAAACAAAAAAGGATGCAATTAACAGTGTGATTCTCATTTTTCCGTTGGATTTTGAGATGCACCGTTTAGCAACAAGGTGTTGTTTTCTTCTAACTCAAAAACAGTTTCTACATTATCGAATTCAACGCCTGAAATTTCCGACTTTGCAGGTCCGTACAAATTGCCTTTACGGTGCACTTTAAACGCCTTTTCCGCATTTGAAATAGTTCCTCCGTTCCAGATAAATACAGAACCATCACGCACTTCAATACTAGTTTCGGACGCATCTATTTTTACTTCCTTAAAGCTAACCTTGTCGTTTCGTTTCGTATCTATTGCCTGTTTACAATTAAAAAAAGAAGAGTTACTCAATTCTACTACTCCTCCTTTTGAATCGATCGCAGTAGTGCAATTCAAAAACTTAATTTGGCTGAATTCATTGGTACCGTAAGATATTTTAATTGCCGATTGACTTGCTCCGTTTAAAACCACATTTTTTAAGGATAACTCAGACCTAAAACAGGTAATAAACCTTTCAGAAGCACCAATAAAAGCAAAGTTTTCCAAACTGAGTTTACCGTTATAAACCATAACATCAGCATTGGAAGTTGATTCAACTAACACGTTTTTGAGAACCGCATGTGCATCAATTACACGCAACCAATTGGCTTGATTCGTTCCAACAATCACTTGGATTGGATTTTCATCGGTTCCACTCCATGCTAATTTGCCATTAATCTGTAGAGCTGCGTTATACTTAAATTCTAATTTTAAAGGTGAAACGGCTCTTATCGTCCAGCCTTTTGGTATTGATATTTTTTCCTTCAACTCAGCAAATGATGCATTAAACGAATACGTTTTAACACTTGAATCTATCGTAATGAATTTATCAGTGGAATTAAAAATCCGATAACCCTCCGAAACAATAGTTGGCTCCAAATCACCGATTAAATAAGGGAAAACCTCACAAATTTTTTGGACTGAATCGCCCAGTAAACGATAAACCACCTTTATATTCTTGGCGCGCTCTGTATCTATCACTATAGACGAATCCAACGCAAAATTTAAGGTTTTAAAAACGGGTTCATGTTTACGAGACAAGCCGGGTAACACCGCAGCCTTTTCAAAAGGATAATAAACATCTTCTACCTCAACACCCAATACTTCAGATGGTAAACTCTCGATAACCTGAAGTTTTAAAGACAGACTATCCGCAGTTCTTTCGCCCAAATAAGCATGAACAAACTTAGGAGCATTCAATGATTTTTGAATCATGCGTCTATTGTATTTAAACACCTCCAGATTAAAATCTTTATACGGGAATTCACTGTATTGAATGGCCACTCGTTTATCTAACTCACCTTGAATGGGCGCCAAAGAACTTTCAAAATAACCCGGTGCTGATACTTTGCGCAACGCTTTTATGTATGCTTCAAAAAATGCTCTATCGTTAAAGATGATATCGTGGTATTCGCTCGGAAAGGCCTCTTTTTCTTCCACAAATCGATAATTTCCGATAATGTGATCAATCCAACGGGGACCAAAACTCTCGTAAGCCACTGGTTCAATTTTATTGAGCACGGGATTGTAATAAAATTTCACATCGCTCCAATCTACACTATGATAGCCACCGCACATATCCAAGAGCGCGTAACGCATGGCCAGCTTTTCCACATCAAAGGCCTCGGCAATAGAAACTTGCCCCCAACGCACCTGGTTCATAAGGTTGTTTACCTCAACAAAAGCAGCTTTTAACGTGGAATCGGTAAAGGTCTCCTTTTTAGAAAACGCCTCAACGTGTGCATTCTGGAAATTGGTGAATTCCTGTGCAATGTAAACTCGGTTTACCGCATTCAATCGCGCTTGCCAATACAATGTTGGATTAAACCGAAACACAGGGCCTTTAGGTCGTTCGTTGTTCTGCACTAAGGGCTGACCAAAATTTTCTTCAACGGCATAAACACCCAAATCCTCACCATTTAGGGTCAGGTTGATAAACTCATAACGCAGCGCAATAATTCCTTCATGTTTACACAGTTGGTGATGCAACCATTCATAAACGTACCCTCTGGTACCGGGATGCTGCAACGTAAACCGCTGCATACCCATAAACGCTTTGTTCTTTTTGGTTTTTACCCGAAATGACCATTTTTTGCCTGAAACATGATCGGTCATTTTTCCTTTGAGGCGAATTTCTCCTTTAATTTTTTCGCCGTTAAATTCAATAACACAAGGCACGTATGGGTCTTCTGGTTGAATAATCACACCGCGTTTTAGCGCAGCGTTACGCACTTCTTCAATCTTTTGAAAATGTTCTGGTTTGATGTTAATGGAGGCACTAAAATCGGCAGATTGTCCTTGGAGGTAGTTGGAAGCTGAAACGGATAAAAATGAAAAAGCGTTTTTGTATCTGCGTTGTTTCACCAGCCCATTAAACTTGTTAAAACCCACTGCAACTCCCACAATCAAGAGCAGCCATAATAATCGTTTGACACTAATTTTAATCACTTTTTCTGTTCAATTATTTCCAGCAACGAAGGAAAGATATTTGCCGCAATAGAGCGATGACCTTCAGCATTTAAATGAATGTTATCTGCATAGCACCTGTTTAAATATCCCATTTGTAATCCACTTATATAGTTAATCTTATTTTTCTCTAACCATGCGATTAATTTATCACCTGGCTGTGACCAAGATTTGGACGCCAACTCACTTTGTTCTGGATGTAAGTACACCAACAGCGGAATATCGTTGATTGAACAATAGGAATTAAATTGCTCCCAACCCGGGCTCTGAGAAGTATCAACTACCCCATTTAGATAGTTCAGTTCTTGAAAATCTACGCCAATAAAAGAACCAAGTTTATATTTTAACCATTTGCTCCATAAATCATCAATTGCACAAATTGGCTCTCTGTTAGGCCAATTAGGATGCGTACCAACCACATTTTTAAAATGCATATTATCCGTAAAATCATGGCTACTAAATACCAAAACAATAATATCGGTGCGAAGGTTTTTATTTTGAAAATACCGAAAAGCATTCTCTACCCCCCAACTACCTGCAGAAATATTCAACACAGTATTTTCGATACCTAGGCTAGTTAATGAATCCGAAATCAAGTTAGATACATTTTCTTTATCCGACAGTTTTGAGCCGCCGTTAAGTACGGAGTCTCCAAATTTCAGGATTTGAATTCCAGTAGATGTAGGTTCTCTAGAGCCTCTCATACCTAACGAATTGGTAGAATAGGAATTTCCAAAACGTTTGAATTGCTGATTGGGTAGTTGAAAATACTCGTACTTTGGGTGGCTTTCATATACAATCCAACTTCCCAAACCAATTGCTCTTAAAAGCAATTCTAATGAGCAAACCAATACTAATAACCCGATAAAAAGGAAGAACAACTTTTTCATCATTCGTCTTCCTCCATTTCTATTTTGTTAATCGCAAGCGATTCTGGAGCGATAAATAGACCCGTTAAAATGGTCAGAAAAACAATGGTATATGGATTCAGACTTGCTGCTAACCAAGGCTCAAAACTGATACAAAACAACACCGTAAACAAAAACGGAAAAGCAAATAAAGTACGAGCTGACGCCTTTGAAAACAAATAAAACAGCGCACCGAAAAACGCAACCACCCCCACTAAACCTGTGTTCAGCCAGATAATTAGATAGGTATTATGTACCCCCCCTTCATGACCTAGTTTAGACAAGTACATAGCGTTGGAGCGCATCAAAAACTCATCAAAACCGATACCTCGTCCCAAGTAAAAACTATCTTGAATTTTCTGCCATGCAAACTGCCAAGCAATTAATCGACCCGACCCTTCTACAAGCGTTTCTAATCTAAAAAACTCCTCTAACGACAGGGCTCGAATAATCTCTATTGCATTGGCTAACAAGAAGTTCAAACCAACTATGATAAACACCGACACCACTATTCCGAGGTATTTGAAATTTCGGAAAGTAAATTCGAATACATAAAACAAAAGAATGGAGAGCAAAGCATTTCTTGAACCAGTAAGCACAGTTGCGGCTCCAAACAATACTAACAACGAAATGCGTTCAAATCGGGATAGAATAGCCTTGTCTTGCCACATAGTAAACTGATAAAACAAGAAGGTAACTATAATGAATAAACCCAATCCGTTTGGGTTACCAAAAATCCCCCTAAGTCGTCCTCCATGTGAAGTACCTACTTCAGGTAGCAGCAAAAAAACCAGAAATGAAAGGACTAAAATAAATCCTGTAAAATAATTCATGATTTTAAAAAAGTCCAAACGCTCAGTATAGAGGAAATGCGCTATGCTAGGACCTAAAAAAAAGAGCAAACCATAACTCACTGTTTTCTGCAAGCCCGCTACCAATGCCGGACTCCACAACAAACACAGAAAAGCAATAAACAAGTAGGGTGCATAGGGAATTAATACTTTAGGAAAAATCCCTGTAACACGTCTTTTTAGTAGCACGGCTAAGCCTAAAAATAAAATGTAGAAGGTTTTTAAAGTGCCAGCAAAACGGAGGTTATCTTCTAAACTATCGGATAAAACCAGTACGATTAAAAACCCAATAAACAGTTCGATGTATCGATCTGAGCGCAACCACAAAAACCAAGTGATAACTGCAACTCCATATACCACAGGCCCCAGAAACATTCCTGAAACCACCCAGAGTAAAACTACGATTAGGAAGGATACTAAATTTCGTCTATCCATAATTAGAGTGGTCAAATTTAAGGTAGTGCTTCGTTTTAGAGATGCAGTTGCGATGAAAGTTACGGCTTATATTAATGAACGATTACTGATCATCTCGGGCTGACTTCTAAGAGGTTATTAAAATTCTATCCAAAATATAGAGCTTAGCTGGCTTGAGGTGGAAAATATTATTAAACTAAAATTGATACTTCTATTGGGACTTAGAGATTCCCAACTCGTCGTTCCTTCCTGCCTGCTCGGTAGACAGGCTCTCGAGAATGACGTAAATCATAAAAATGCCGTCATTCCGCAAGATTAGTTGAGTAGATTTTTTGTAAAAAATCGTTGGGAAACTTCTGTGCGGAATCTCACGTTTTAATTATAGCAAATGGAAAGAGGCGGTTACGTATACATCATGACCAATAAAGACAGAACGGTTCTTTACGTTGGTGTCACTTCAAGCCTCTCTGCAAGGGTATTTGATCATCAAGATGGAACGGGAAGTAACTTTACTGCAAAATACAATTGCAAAGACCTAATCTATCACGAAAGCTTTTTAAACATTGAAGAAGCAATACACAGAGAAAAGGTGCTTAAGAAATGGAATCGTGAATGGAAGTTTAACCTCATCAAAAAAGAAAACAGAGAAATGAATCGCTTAAATGAAGAGGTATTTGAGCAGCAATTATAATAATACTTAGAGATTAGCTTCGCTGAGCTCCTTCGTCGGTTCCCGACTCGTCGTATCGACTCTCGGGAATGACGTAAAACACATAAATACCGTCATTCCGCAAGATTAGTTGAGTAGATTTTTGAAAAAAATCGTTGGGAAACTTCTGTGCGCCCGCCTACGAACGGACAGGGAATCTCAATCTTTATTCTTACGGACAACCATTGCTTTTGCTTGGAAATTTGCTGCGCTGAACTCCTTCGTCGGTTCTAGACTCGTTGTGCCGACTCTCGAGAATGACGACACTCATAAAAATACCGTCATTTCGCAAGATTAGTTGAGTAGATTTTTCAAAGAAAAATCCTCACGAAACTTCTATGCGGAATCTCAAGCTTTATTTATATAATCAACTATGTTTTTTTACCGTGATAGTCAATTGAGATTCCCGTCTTCACGGGAATGACGACACTCAAAATAAAAGCCGTAATATCAAAAGCTTATCAAAGCTGATGAATCTCGGCAAACATCTTACACCCCTTTCAAATACTCTAAGTATCTTTTCTTACGCATCTGAAAACTATCTAAAACTGAAGTTGGATAATTTTCTATTTCCTCCAAAGAATACCTATCCCAACGAGCGGATTGCTGCGCAGAAAAAGGCTGTAAAATCGTTTTACTTGCTGCAACCGAATTTTCGAAACACTGATTTTCAAAGTAATTACGAACCAAACTCTTAAATGAGAAATTGTAATCTGGGTGCTGCAATAAACTGTTGTGCAATCGAATAAAGACATTCTGATAGGAATTGTACAATGCTGAAAATCCACCTTTCGGAATTGGTTTCGTAAAGGCTAAATCCAAATCTATTACATAAAATTTTGCTGGAGTGTTTGCACCGGTTTTAATCATTACGTTGTCGTAAGGCCAATCTTTATTTCCAAACAATAGTTGGATAAACACCATGTATTGAAGCGAGTTTAAATCGATATGCTTGTCCAATTGGCAATAGCGTAAACTGTCATTTTTTTCCGTCAGAAGCGCATCCAATTCTGCACAAAACTTAGCATACGCAGTAGTGCTCGGTTTGATAACTCCTCTACCTGATTCTTTCTCTTTGGCATTAAACTTCAGCTTGGAGCGCAGATGGTAAATGCCCCAAAACTCATTGTTTAACATCAACACCACGGGCTTGCTCAACAATACTATATCCTTTCTTGGTATAGAATTATGCACTAAGGCATCAATAGAATACAAATTCCCCCAATTTGCGCCATGGTTGCGCAATACCAAGGTATGGTAAGTCCTTCCAGAATCGTTTATAAAAGGCGAAGGAATATCAGTTTTACCGTATTTATCTCGAAAACACAAACGAAATGACTTTTGAGGAAATGCTCTTGAAGTGTTCCCATTGATGCGAATGCCCAGCGGTACATTATTCAGAATTTCTCTGTTAGCTAATTTCAGCGATATGGTTGCTGGCTTTTCCCATTTTTTGCCGCGTTGATGGTAATTGGCGTTCCAGTTCCACCAATCTGTTCCAAAATGATTGGGCAAAAAAAAGTGATAGCCAAGCGTATGTATGCCATTGAAAAAGGAGTACAAATCATAAGGATCGCATTGCAGTTGAATTGTATCTAATGCAGAATC